>JAAZLD010000413.1 GCA_012799495.1 Desulfitobacterium sp.
ATGATGTGATCTTTGGTAATTGCCTCCATGGTGGAGGAAATATTGCTCGTCTCAGCCTTTTACAAGGGGGCTTGCCAATAGATATTCCAGGCATGACCATTGACCGCCAATGTGGATCTGGTCTTAATGCCGTAAACCTGGCAGCCCAAGCAGTTATGGCTGGTATGGGTGATGTCTTTATCGCCGGTGGTACAGAAAGCTGTTCCTTAAAACCTTATATTATGGAGCATACAGAATTCTTCAGTCGGACACCACCTAAATTCCGGACAGAGTTTAAACTTTCCCCTCCTCAGATTGGTAATCCCCCTATGGGTATCACGGCGGAAAATTTAGCCGAAAAATATGGGATTAGCCGTCAAGAGCAAGATGAGTTCGCTTTAGAAAGCCAAAAGAAAATGGCAGCAGCCATGGAAGCAGGATTATTTAAGGAGCAAATAGTTCCTCTTACAGTTCCTATTAGTAGAAAGGAAACGGTAGTTTTTGATACAGATGAGCATCCTCGTCCTAGTACAACTTTAGAAGGATTAGCCAAACTTCGTCCCGTGTTTAAGGAAGGTGGGACAGTTACAGCAGGAAACGCCTCAGGTGTTAATGACGCCGCTTCAGCAGTTGTGATTATGTCTTTAGATAAAGCTAAGGCTCTCGGTTTAAAACCTTTAGCCAAGATTCGCAGCTTTGCTTATGCCGGTGTAGATCCTAATATCATGGGCATTGGTCCTGTTCCAGCAACGAGAAAGGTTATGGAACAAACAGGGCTGACCTTAGATGATATGGATTTAATCGAGTGTAATGAAGCTTTCGCTGCTCAGACTTTGGCAGTGGATCGGGAATTGAAATTTAACCGAGAAAAGCTCAATGTTAACGGGGGAGCCATTGCCCATGGTCATCCCATAGCTGCTACAGGTGCTATTCTTACCACTAAGCTCGTCTATGAAATGAATCGGAGAGATGTACAATTTGGTTTAATCACAGCTTGTATCGGCGGTGGTCAAGGTATTGCAACAATCTTTGAACGGATTTAGGTTCTAAACTAGAACTTCAGAATCATTGGAAATCTGGTGACTTAGAATTCAAAAGTAGTCGGGGTTTCGAGAGCTATAGATAAGAGTTATAGATATTAGCCGTTAGAATTTCGAAGTCAGAACTTAATAAGTCTTAGGGAAGTTTAGAGAAGTCTTAGGGTTCACCTGACCAGGTGAAGTCAGTGTGAACCCTAAGGACCCATTTAAAGGGGGGTGTTCAGGATGGATGGGGACAAAATTAAGAATATCTGTGTAGTAGGAGCAGGAAATATGGGGCATCAAATCGCCCTTAGTGCTGCTATAGCAGGATACACAGTTAAATGCACAGATATTAGCCAAGAGATGCTAGATAAGGCTGAGGATTTCGCTCGTACTTATTTACCTGAGCGGGTGGCTAAAGGAAGGCTAACTCAGGAAGTGGCGGATCAAGCACTAAAAAATATTAGTTTTACTTCCAGCCTGGAAGAAGCAGCAAAAGATGCTGACTTAGTAATTGAGGCTGCTGTAGAAAAACTAGATATTAAGCGAAAGCTTTTTGCCCAATTAGATAGTATTTGTCCGCCACATACACTACTTACAACAAATAGCTCCTATATAGTTAGTTCTAAGATCGTAGATGTGACCAATCGCCCAGAAAAGGTCGCTAATTTACACTTTTTCAATCCGGCTTTAGTAATGAAATTAGTAGAGGTGGTAAAGGGTCCTCACACTTCGGAGGATACCGTACAAACCTTAATGGACTTTTGTGAGAAACTGGATAAAATTCCAGTTCTCCTGAAAAAAGAAATCTATGGTTTTGTAGTGAATCGGATTCTTACTGCACTGCGGACAGAAGCTATTTTCCTCTTAGACATGGGGATTGCCACCCATGAGGAAATCGATACAGCGGTAACTTTAGCTTTAGGTCATCCCATGGGACCTTTCCGCTTAATGGATTTAACGGGAATAGATTTAACCTACTATGTGAATATGGAACGCTTCCAGGAAACAGGA
>JAAZLD010000414.1 GCA_012799495.1 Desulfitobacterium sp.
ATAGCCAGCCTGTCGAGAGACTACCATGCCTCGGCTCATTGTCAAGGGTCACTTACTACAGCTTCAACCCAAATAATGGTATTTATCAAAGTGGCTAACTTAAACTTGAAATTCTCGTACTTTTTTTAGTAGTTATCGGAACTGCTTTAAAGAAAATAAAGCTCCGAAATGTTACGTTAATCGGCAGTCTGCTTTTTATTGGCTTTGTGTATAACATGTCCCCAACTATTGGAGCAATAGCTGGAGTATTCATGGGTCTCTTTCCTCCATTTAAAGAATTTATTTTTTGGTACCTTTTATTTTTGGGATTACCACTGTTAAATTTTATCTTTGCCAAGAATCTTTATTGTTCCTGGGTATGTCCCTTCGGTGCCGCCCAGGAATTTACGGGTAAGTTTACTGGCGCAAAATTAAGGTGTAGTGAGGGAATAAAACAAAAGCTGAAGAAACTAAAATATATTTCTTTTTATTTGGTACTATTGCTAGCTTTTTTCCTTCATACACCAAGTGTGGCGAACTTTGAACCTTTTGCCGTATTATTTGGGCAGGATGGTTATGGTGTACAGTGGTTGCTTATGCCCTTAATTTTGCTAGCGGCTTTATTTGTAAATCGCTTTTGGTGCAATTATTTTTGCCCTGTAGGGGTTGCCAATGAATTTGTAGTAGGATTAGGGAGAAAACTGAGAAATCTATTAAGGAGTGAAGAAATCCCGCGAAACTGTTCTCCTTGTACAATTAAAGAGGGGAAAGTGGATTTATGTACGAAGGAATCGGAAAGCAAATCTCAAGATAAGATCCTGATTGTTTTAGTTATCGGGATTTGGGTTTTAATCTTGATTGAGCTCTATCAAGGTATTGTTTTGAATAACCTTTGGAATCTTTAGATGATCTTAAAGTATAAGAATGATGTTAAACTTTGTGATGCTTATAGAAATTGGACCTCTTTTTTAATGGGTTGAGATAAAAAATCCCCTGTGTTCTACTAGGAGCACAGGGGATTTATATGCTATAGAAACAGGAATATATAAATACATCTTCTTAATACTTTTTTGGTTGCGCCGTGGTGACAGACTAATGATCTAAGTTCAAACCTCTTAATCTGTCCACGTAGCACACACAAATAGCACAGCAAGTAGACGGGTAATTAAAGGGTGCTTAACTTAAAAGGAAAAACTACTGCAATATGTCAGAACTTTATGTTATACTAATAAATAGAAATGTTTAGACTAATTAAATGTCTTGTTTGAAGTATACTTAAAAGTATTTCCTAGGTAATTGTGGTATATAGGTGGCAGAGTATTTAATAGAGTATTTAAAGTAGAAAAGGCTTTGTTTAAATATTTATGTAAGTATGTGCTATGTGCTATGTGCTATGTGCTATGTGCTATATGCTATATGCTATATGCTATATGCTATGTGCTATGTGCTGTGTGCTGAATGAGTGTGTGCTTTAAGATATATATCGTAAAGGAGATAAATTGACTTCCAGACCTAGGGGGTCGTTTTTTTATTTCTTGAAGATAAAAACAAGAAGATAAGGGTAAGAGGTAAGGATCAGAGAGAGTAAAACATATGGAAATATTTCAATAATTCCTAATATGAGAAACATTGTATCAAATAGAAAAAATATAACTATCTAGAAGTTAGAAGAAAGCCCTAACGAGAAGGGTTTTAGGTAAATGTTATTTTGGCATGAAATTTGCTTATTTAATAGACTTTGGAGTGCTATAGGGTTTTCTCACTTACTAAACCCATGGTTCAATAAAATCATTTATGTTTATTTGAAGAAGTTAAAGAGGTGGAAAAGTAGATGGAGCAAAAAAAGAAAAAGGGGAAGAACTTATCTAGACGTTCTTTCCTGAAGCTTGCAGGTGGTACAGGTTTAGCCGGTGCTACTTTAGGTCTAACTGGCTGTGGCCAAATGGAACCTGAGGAAGCCATCGGTGGGGAAGGTTGGATGCCAGCTCAGTACAATATCCCTGCTAGTTGGCCCACACAAGTTCGTGGCCGGGTACCTATTGATCCTGATAACCCTGCCATAGTAAGGGATGACCGCAAATGTGTTCTTTGTGGTCAATGTATTGAAGTATGTAAAGAAGTCCAATCAGTTTATGGTTTTTACGAGCTACCTATTAAAGATGAGATTGTTTGTATCAATTGTGGACAGTGTATCCATTGGTGTCCCTCTGGAGCAATCACTGAAAAGAACGATATTGATAAAGTGCTAGAAGCACTATCTGACCCTGAAATGACTGTAGTGGTGCAGACTGCCCCTGCTACACGGATAGGTCTAGGGGAAGAATTTGGAATGCCCGTAGGGACCAATGTCCAAGGTAAACAAATTGCAGCTTTGAGAAGATTAGGCTTTGATGTAGTTTTTGATACGAATTTTACCGCTGATCTGACCATTATGGAAGAAGGAACAGAACTTGTGCAGCGGATTACTGGGGAATTAGATCACCCTCTACCCCAATTTACCTCTTGCTGTCCAGGCTGGGTAAAATTTGTAGAGTATTTTTATCCTGATCTTATTCCAAATCTATCATCAGCTAAGTCACCTCAACAAATGTTAGGTCCTTTAGTCAAGACTTATTATGCTGAAAAGAAAAACCTCGATCCGAAGAAGATCTTTTCCGTATCTATTATGCCTTGTACCGCTAAAAAGTTTGAATGTCAGCGGCCAGAAATGGTTGATGCTAGTAAATTCTTAAATGATCCTCAAGTGTCCCAAGATGTGGATGTGGTTCTTACTACAAGGGAACTTGCTTTCATGATCAAACAAGCGAGTATTGATTTCCACTCCCTTCCTGATGAGGAGTATGACCAACTAATGGGACTTGGAACAGGGGCCGGAGCTATTTTTGGCACCACTGGTGGAGTTATGGAAGCAGCAGTCCGCTCTGCTTACTATCTGGTAACAGGAGAGCAACCTCCTGAAGCTCTGTGGAGCTTAACACCTGTTCGTGGGATGGAGGGTGTGAAAGAAGCTACAGTCACTATCCCTGGAGCTGGAGATATTAAAATAGCTGTTATTTCCGGATTGGAAAATGCCCGGAAGGTTATGGATGGGATTAGAGATGGACATGCTCCTTGGGCATTCATAGAAGTGATGGCTTGTCCTGGAGGATGTCAATATGGTGGAGGTCAACCTCGTTCATCAACACCACCATCTGATAAAGTTCGCAATACTCGGACCGCATCACTTTATAAGATCGATGCTAATGCTAAATTGCGTAACAGTCACGATAACCCAGAAATTAAGCAAATTTATGAGGATTTCTTAACTGTGCCTATGAGCGAAAAGGCGGAAGAACTCCTCCATACAGGATATGTTTCCAGGGCTGAAGAATTTGATGCCAAAAAGCCCGAAGACTATTTACATGAAGTATAGGGGTGGAAAAGATGGCAAAAGCAGTACTTGTGGATATACCAAAATGTGTAGGCTGTGGGGGATGTTCAGTAGCCTGTAAGCTATGGAACGAACTGGATTGGGATCCCTATGGAAACATGAAGACCCCCAAGGATACAGCGGAAGAACCTAATAATGGTTTGTGGCCTGAAGAATGGACATCGATAAACCAATATGATTTGGATAAAGATGGGGAGACTGTCCGCCGTTATGTAAAGACTCAGTGTCTCCATTGTGAAGATCCCGCCTGTGCCTCAGCTTGTTTTTCAAAAGCAATTCAGAAATTGCCAGAGGGACCAGTGGTCTATAACCAGGATCTATGTGTAGGTTGTCGTTACTGTATGTTAGCATGTCCCTTCGATATGTTGAGATATGAGTGGCAAAAAGCTATTCCAGGTATTAGAAAATGTCAAATGTGTCCCACTAGAGTGGCCAATAATATGGAGCCAGCTTGTACTTCTGTTTGTCCTACAGGGGCTCTCAAATTTGGGGAGCGGGATGAATTGCTGGCCGAGGCCAAAGCTATAATCAAAGAGAATGGCTATATTGACAAAGTATTTGGAGAAGAGGAAGTAGGGGGAACATCTTGGCTCTATATCTCTGATACTCCCTTTGAAGAGATGCGTTTCCGTACAGATGTTACTACCAGACCCTTGCCCTCTTATACGGATAAATATATGAAAGCCACACCTATTGTAGGAGTGGGCTGGGCGGCTGTTTTAGCTGGATTATATGTTTATAACAATAAAGATAAAGATCCTCTGGATTAATAAGTGAGGAAGGTGAAGAAAATGGAGATTATCACTAAGAAAAACCGCACTCGCTGGCAGTTTAAAATGACTCCTGCTAGAGGGATTATGTTATTCTTGGCCCTTGCCGCCCTGGCAGTAGTTGTGGTCCGCCTTATTTTTGGATTAGGTGCAACTACCAACCTTAATGACCAG
Source organism: Desulfitobacterium sp. (assembly GCA_012799495.1). Lineage (GTDB taxonomy): Bacteria > Bacillota > Desulfitobacteriia > Desulfitobacteriales > Desulfitobacteriaceae > Desulfitobacterium. The sequence continues at coordinate 4,354 of JAAZLD010000414.1, forward strand.
TGGCCCTGGGGATTATGGATTTCTTTTGATGTATTATTAGGAGTGGCCTTGGCAGGGGGAGGTTATGGAGTAGCCCTGGTGGTCTATGTTTTACGCCGGGATCGATTTTATCCCATAGCTCGCACTGCTATGCTTACTTCCCTTTTAGGTTATGTAATAGTTGTACTGGGACTCTTAATTGAAGTGGGGCAGTGGTTCTACTTCTGGAAACCTTTTGTCTCCTGGGGACATGCCAGTGTCTTGTTTGAAGTTTTTTGGTGTATTTCTATGTATACCGTTATTCAATTTATCGAATTTGGTGAAATTGGAACTAAGAAAATATTTAGAGGTGCCCACAAGTATATCAAGAAAGCAATGCCTGTTCTCTTGATTATCGGAATCGCCTTACCAACTTTACACCAATCATCTCTTGGTGAGTTATTCTACATTATGGTAGGGAAAGTAGATCCTCTCTGGTGGTCACCACTCTTACCAGTGTTTTTCCTCTTATCTTCCTTCTTTGTAGGAGCAGGAATGATTATTGTAGAAAGCCGTTTATCAGAAAGGGCTGTTGGACATAAAGTGGAAACCTCTGTCTTTAGAGGATTAGCTAAAATATCTGGTGGAGTAATGATCCTGTACTTAATCTTAAAAATCGGAGATATGGCTGTAAGAGGTACTTTTGCTAATGCTTTCGCCTTTGATTTACAAAGTGTCCTCTTCCTCTGTGAAATAGTTTTTGGATGTCTAATTCCCATTATTATTGCTTTTAGTTCTTTAGGTAAAACACGCAATGGCTTACTTTGGTTTGGTATCCTCACTGTAAGTGGAGTAGTATTAAATAGATTTAATGTACTCTTCACAGGAATGGGAGGTTATCTCAATCGCTTTGGAGGAAGCTACTTCCCAGCTTGGACAGAGTTCATTGTGAGCCTTGGTTTAGTATCTATGGCTTGTCTGGCTTATTTGTTCGTAGTTGAAAACTTTAATGTCTTAGGTCACAAATCTGACAAAGCTAAAAAAGAAGAACAAGTGGAAATTAAGATTTATCCTTCCACAGCTACCTATGAACAAGCTGGAAAATAAAAGAGAAAAAGGACAGATTTTCTCTATATGCTATGGGGTTGTTTTGCAACCCCTTAGTTTCGTTAATTAATATAGAACATCGCTCATAGTCTTCATAGCGTTCATAGTATCCATATATCCATTTATCTATTTATACATTATGTCCATAGTGTTTAGGGTGAAGGATTAAGAAGTTCTAAAATCATAACTTAACATGAAGCTTATTATGAAGGAATTAGGAAAAAATTAGTACGGAGTAAATTTTTGGAGGTTAAATATGAAACAAAATAAGAGCAAGATTTTGTCTATATTATTAGTAGTATTTGTTTTTGCTTTTGCTCTTACTGCTTGTAGTCCCGGCAATTCTTCAGAAACCCAGCAGCCAGGCACCCAACAATCTAATACCCAGTCCAATAACCAATCTAATACGGAGTCTAATGCTGGTTCTGAAAACCACTCCAATACCAGGGAGATAGGGGAAAAAGAGCAAACTCCCATCCGGGTGGCCAGCCTCCTGGGACCAACAGGCATGGGCATGGTGAAACTAATGGCGGATCAGGATCAGGGAGAGGCTGATTTAGCTTATGAGTTTTCCTTAGCAGCCAGTCCCGATGATCTAGTGGCTAAAGTAATCAATAAGGAAATTGATGTAGCTGCCTTACCCACTAACTTGGCGTTGTTATTGTATAATAGAACAGAAGGTCAGATTCAATTGGCTGCCATCAATACCTTAGGTGTCTTATATTTAGTGGAAAATGGGGAGAGCATAAAATCAGTAGCAGACCTAAAAGGGAAGGAAGTTTATATCAGCGGCAAAGGGACCACTCCGGACTTTGTGATACAGTATTTATTAAAGCATCATGGCTTGGAAGTGGGAAAAGATGTTCAGCTGGATTATTTTACCCAACATAGTGATTTAGCAGCAGCTTTGGCAGGGGGAGATGCGACCATCGGTTTGCTGCCCCAGCCCCATGTAACTACCGCTATGTTGAAAAACCCGGACTTAAAAATCGCTCTGGATCTTACAAAAGAGTGGGAGCAGGCTGCACCTC
>JAAZLD010000415.1 GCA_012799495.1 Desulfitobacterium sp.
AATAGAAGAACTATATAAGCGCCGAGATATGATCCGGACTCAGCTAAAATCTTTTTTATTAGCGCAATTGGATTTGACTGAGAGCTTTGATAAAGATCGTGTCTCATAAATCCTTGCGAAATCAACGAGGAGCATGATAATATTAATTTTAGACTGTTTGAAGGGGAAGTAGATTTCGCATGAAAAGTATACTATACTCTGAGGTTGACTCAGAGTTTTTAATCCATGGACTTGGTTTACATGAGGAAAAAGGTATATTTAGTGGTAAAATTGGACGATATGAAATAGAATTGTCCACTTCTTTCGACTCCTTAAAGGGGATCGAAGATAATGCTCTTATTGTTTATATAGGAGTTGCAGAGGCAGGCCCCTATCGAGAAGGGGATATTTTAATGGTTGGCAGTGATGAACTATTAGATAGTACCTTTCGTGCTATGGATGAGATGGAACAACGAGGAGTAGTTGTGAGTTTAGGAGATGAAGAGGACAACCATCAAGTTCATTTGCACAAAGAGGACCTCTATGAAATGACTTTAGCTTGGAAAGAAAAGAAAGTTCCCTACCTTTGTCTTTTTATGGGTGAGCCTATAGATGCTGAAGCCCAGGCAAAGTTAGTTACCATTGCTCGTAAAGTGTTGAGCGAATAAAAGTATGTTCAGTGAACAAAATATTATTTATTTATAGATTACTTTGGTTATAATAGATGTATGATATAAAAAGATTATAATATTGAAGAATATAGTAAATCGTTGATAAGGACTGTCCTTGTTTCGACCCCTCTTAAGCGAGCAGGGTATGGTGGAAGCCTGTGAGGAAGAGCAAGGAGTATCACCTTTGAGAGAAGAACTGAAATATTCTTAGAGTAAGTCTTCCGCTTAGTCCCCGTTAAAGGACTTCCGAGTGGCCAGTCAATGACTGGCAACAAGGGTGGTAACGCGAGAATGATCCCGTCCCTTTTTTTGGAACGGGATTTTTTATATATTTTATTAGAGTCTAATTTAGATTTAGGAGGAATTATTCAATGGATTATCGGGATACTCTTAATTTACCGAAAACAGATTTTCCTATGCGGGGAAATCTCCCCAATAAGGAACCGGAAATCGTCAATAAATGGGAAGAAATAGATATCTATCAGACCGTGCAAAAGGCCCGGGTTGGGCGACCTAAATTTGTCCTCCATGATGGCCCTCCCTATGCTAATGGGGATATTCATTTAGGACATGCATTGAATAAAGTGATCAAGGATATCATCGTAAAATATAAAACTATGGCAGGCTTTGATGCTCCCTATGTTCCTGGTTGGGATACTCATGGTTTACCTATTGAGCAACAAGTAATTAAGAAGCTTGGTGTTAATCGTCATGCGGTTTCCGCTATAGAGTTTCGTAAAATGTGCAAAGAGTATGCTGAGAAATATATCGAAATCCAAAAGGAACAATTTAAGAGACTTGGGGTTCGTGGGGATTGGAAAAATCCTTACCTTACCCTAGAAAAGGAATATGAAGCAGCTCAAATTGGTGTTTTTGGCAAAATGGCTCGCAACAACTACATCTATAAAGGGTTAAAGCCTGTTTATTGGTGTCCTTCCTGTGAAACTGCCCTAGCGGAAGCGGAGATCGAGTATACAGATAAGAAATCCGACTCCATCTTTGTAAAATTTCCTGTTCAAGATGGTAAAGGGATTCTTGCAGAGGAAAATGCCTTTGTTGTTATCTGGACCACTACTCCTTGGACCCTTCCAGCTAACTTGGCTATCGCTCTTCATGAAGAGTTTAATTATGCCTTAGTTAAAGAAGGAGAAGAACTCTGGCTAGTTGCTGAAGACATGTTAGAAAACTTACGGGCTACATGGGAAAAGGAACTTCCCGTTATAAAAACCTTCGC
>JAAZLD010000416.1 GCA_012799495.1 Desulfitobacterium sp.
AGATTTAAAAAAAGAAAAAAGGAACATAAAATAAAATGGTTATAAATAAAAATGGTTAAAATAAGGAAAATAGTAAATAGAAATTAAATATACATTGAATTATTTAATCAAAAGGGACTAATTTAAAATTTAATTAAACATACAAATTATAGTATAGTCCAATCTGATTGTTTCTTCTATATGGTTTATGAAAAATAAGCTCTAATTAGAAGTCTAAGTTTGCTCCTTTTTGGACATACTCCAAATATCAGGAGATGTTCTATAGGAGTGAGAGTTAATAATGAAGATAAGAGATAGTGTTAAAGATTGGATAGCAGTTCTTTTCCTTGGTTTATGTCTTCTGTTTTTTCAGTTAGAGGCTTTTCATTCCTCTTTCCTTTATGCACGGTCAGTAGAACAAGCCAAAGATTTGGCAAATCTGGCTGAAAATATTGAGGAGTGGCAGGATTTGATCCGCTTTCACGTAGTAGCAAATTCTGATTCACCTGCGGATCAGGCATTAAAGAACTTGGTGCGTGATGAGATATTGAAAGAAGTATCTCATCAGTTAGCTTCCTCACAGTCTTTAGATGAATCACGGCAAATCCTTCTGGAACTAAGGCCAACTATGGAGGAAATAACTCGCCGGGTATTAGGGGAGAAGGGTTCTGACTATGAAGTACGGACTACATATGGAGAAGAAAGCTTTCCAACAAAATCATACGGCTCATTAGTTTTACCGGCAGGGCAATATGAAGCTGTTCAGGTTGTAATTGGAGAGGGAAAGGGAGCTAATTGGTGGTGTGTTCTATTTCCTCCCCTCTGCTTTGTAGATATTAAACATTCCACTGCTGTACCAGTAGATGGGAAGCCACCAGTGCCTTATAGTGGAGATATTCAGCATGGACAGAACTCGGAAAGTACCCAGGATTTCGAAAATTATAAAAACACTAAGAATGATAAAAGCATTAAACACACCGAGGAGCCTCAAAAACCCAAAGTACGGTTCTGGTTCTGGGAAAAATTCATAGCTAAAAAAGGATAGTACCGAGGATATAAGAGAGGATAACAAAAACGGAGTTGTGTGAATAATGACTTTCACACAACTCCTTCTAATTAAATCTTAAGTATTTTTTCTACTACAATCAATATCCCTTTACCCCAAAACAAATTCTTCTATATTCCTAGGATTTGCTTCAACTTCCGTGATTGGGTCCTACTGACTGGAACCTCGCTCCGTTCATTATCATCTACCACTATGGAATAGGTACCATTGAAATAAGGGATCAGCTCTCTCATCCGCCTGATGTTAACTAAGTAACAGCGGTGGGTGCGGAAAAAGAGGCTGGGGTTAAGGCGAGCTTCTAATTCCCGCAAAGTAAAGCGAGTGAGATAGGATTCTTTTTGTGTTTTGGCAAATACACTATCTTTGTCTGTATAAATATAGATGATTTCTTCTGGACGAAGTAAGATAGTTTTTCCTCGCTGCTCTGCAGGTAGTACTTCCAGGAGACGGTCGCCGTTTTCTGTGGAGCTTTTGCCATTGGAAGGTGAAGAATTGTTGGAGGTAGCTTCTCCTCCATTTTGGGCAGTTTGAGATGAGGAAAAACTCATCAGCTTCTTAATAGCTTGATCTAAGCGTTTGGGGTTGATAGGTTTGAGAAGATAATCTAGAGCGTTGACACAGAAAGCCTCTACGGCAAACTCCTCATGGGCAGTAATGAAAATAATTGCAGGAGGATTTTCTTTTTCTCTTATTTGTCTAGCCAAATCAATCCCCTTAAGGCCAGGCATATCAATATCCAAGAAAACAACGGAATAGTCCAGATTATTGATTAATTCTAAAGCCTCAATGGCATTGGCAGCTTCCCCGATAATCTGCAAATCTGGATAATCTTGAAGAAGATAACGAAGCTCTTTACGAGCAGGGGACTCATCATCTACTAATAGAGCACGAAACACCATGAAGCTCCACTCCTTTCCACGGAGAAAAAAACTCTTTGTTCATAATATTCTGATATCTACTTTGAATTCCTTCTTATACCTTGGGAAAATTGTGAGAAAATCCCTATAACCTGTACTATTTTTTGGGACAACACCATAGGATCCTAGTAAAGTTTAGAGGTTAAATAGGAGGAACAAGGATGAAAAAGCTAATTATTGCAATAGTGGGGATTCTATTACTCACTTTTTTGCCAGGGTGCAACACCTTACAAACTTTAGTGAAGGAAGATGGTGAAAAGTCTCCCTTAGGTTGGCTCGGTGAGCTAGGCCAAGAGGATGAGGAAAATATTCCTGCCACTAGCAATTTGGGAGATGGAAGAACTATAGTTCTTTATTTTCCGGATCTTAGCGGTAACGCTCTAGTGACGGAGGAACGGGATATCCCCAAAACTTTGAGCCTAGCTAGGGAAACGGTGTACCAATGGTTAAAAGGACCTGCAGTTATGGGAGAAAGTCAATTCCCTGTGGATCCAGCCACAGAGTTGTTAGATATTGCCCTAAAAGATGGGGTAGCGGTAGTGGATCTGAGTAGGGAGTTTACTGAGGTTTTTGGGAATGTGAACCAAGAAGTAGCTGTTTATGGTTTAGTAAATACTTTAACTCAGTTTCCTACAGTAAGGGAGGTCGAATTTCGTATTGAGGGGAAACCATTAAATCAGCTAGGAAATCTGGATGTTTCCCGTTTGTCATACCGGGATGGCCTGGTCAAGGGAGAATATATACCTGCTAGTAAAGAGGAAAGTGGGGATAATGGAATGGTGGATTCCCCTAGCAATATCAATATATTCTCTCCAGGAGCAGAAAGGGGCTAGAAACTGTTATGTTCCGTATATTAAAACACGGTTTCAAAGTTAGGGTAAAAAATATGGTTTTTATGTTAAACCTAATTATAGTAGAAAAAAACAAAACTGTATAGAGGAAAAATTCATTAATCCTTTAAAAGTTTGTGAAAAATCTATGAATTTTTATAATCAATCTAAACTTTACAGTTCTTATCCATAAGTGGATCTGGGAGTACCGGATCCACTACTCTCTAATATAATGAATTATGTATACATTTGTGCATAATTTCCCTAAAAAGTGTTTTTTTATTGATTTTTGTGCTAGAATGATTCTAGATAAAGAGATTGAAAATTTGAAAAATTCATTTATGGGGGTAGTGGAATGGAAACTAATAAGGCACTATGCCGGGAGTTGGAAGAGGCGATTAGACGTTCGAATACGGTAATTTTCCGTCGGAGTCAAGCTCTTCTCGCCGAGATGGGGATCTCTAATCCTCAATTTAATACTTTATTGGCTCTATATGAAATGGGGCCACTAACTATGGGAGAATTAGGCAAGCATCTTTTTGCCGCTTGTAGTACCGCTACAGATTTAGCCGATCGCCTGGAAGGTGAAGGTATGGTAGAAAGGATTCGCGATTCTCGGGATCGGCGGATCGTTCGCATGCATCTTTTACCAAGAGGACGCAAAGTAGTGGAGTTAGTGATTAACGATCGGTATAGTTTTTTAGAAGAGGTTTTGAAAGAATACACATCTGATGAACATCAAATTATGCTTGATAGCTTGCAACGATTGATTGAAAGAGTGGAAAAAGCTGACCAAGCTAAGCCAGTGGATTTAGAAGTAGTCCGTGAGATGAAAAATAAGATGATTTTAAGTATATCCTAGAGGTTTTTATTGTTAACTGTCGAATTATAATATAATCTATTCTATTCTATTCTATTCTATGAGACTGCACCCTTGGGTTTAATTGAAGGGGATTGCTAGGTCAGACGGAGGATAAGCATGAAAAGCTGGGATATAATAAAATTCATCCAATGGATTAAAGAAAAAGATCCTCTTACATGTAGTCATTGTAGTAAGTCAGCTGAATATGCTCTCTTCTTAGGTAAGGCAATATCTTTGGATGCTGATGACTTAACTATTCTAAGTATTGCAGCACCTCTCCATGACCTAGGCAAGATAAAAGTACCTGATGAGATTTTGAATAAGCCTGGTGCTTTAACTATTGAAGAGTATGAAATAATCAAATACCATCCCATTTGGGGAGCGGAAATGATTTTGAGTTATGGGGATAATAATCATGATTGGCAAAGGGTGGCTGAAGTAGTCCTTAATCATCATGAGCGCTTTGATGGCAATGGTTACCCTTTAAGAGCTCCTCATAAAAAGATTCCCTTATTAGCCCAAATAATTTCTATTGCTGACGCTTATGATGCAATGACTTCCAATCGGCCTTATCGAGCTGCTATGGAAAAAGAGGAAGCTTTAACTATTTTGCAGAAGGAAAGGGGAAAGCAGTTTCATCCGGAATTGGTGGATGAATTTGTTCACCTATGTGCATAAAAATAGGTATAGAATTTTGCAAATGTTTAAGGATATGGACGAGGGTTAAGATCCTCGTCCTTTTATTTTTCCTGGAACTTCTGACAAATGAACTTCTGTTCAAGGCCCGGGAGTTATATAATGTTATAGTAATGTTTTTCTTCAGAAAGATAGATATATGAAATCTGGAGGTTTTTTATTTGAAAGAACATATTATTGGTGTCTTCGATTCGGGGGTTGGAGGACTTACTATAATGAAGGAAATTCTATTCCAAATCCCTGAAGGGAAGGTTATATATTTGGGAGATACTGCCCGGGTTCCCTATGGTAGTCGCAGTCGGGAAGAGTTAATTCGCTTCGGTGAGGAGATCTGTTCCTTTCTTATTAATGAAGGGGCAGAGGTTATTGTGGCTGCTTGCAATACTAGCTCTGCCAATGCCTTACCAGTGTTAAAGGAAAAGTTTGACTTGCCTTTTATCGGTACTATTGAGCCGGGAGCTGAGGCTGCGGTACAAGCTACGAAAAATGGTAAAATCGGTCTTATTGCTACAGAGGCTACCGTAGGGAGTAATGCTTATAATTTAGCGGTGGAAAAGATTTTAGATAGGGGAATTCTTCCACAGGATGAAGAACTTGCTCAGGATTGGGTTCGGGGGAAAAAAACTATTGAATTGGTAAAAGCCCAGGCCTGCCCTCTTTTTGTTCCTTTAGTAGAGAAGGGGCTTTTCCATTCTTCTGAGGCTCGGGAAGTAGCTCAAGGATATTTAACTGAAATTCAGGAAGCCCAAGTAGATACTTTGATTTTAGGATGTACTCACTATCCTTATTTGACAGAGGTAATTGAAAGTGTTTTAGGGGAGGAAATTCTTTTGATAGATCCTGCCCAATCCATGGTAGAAGAACTTAAGGAAGTTTTAAGGACTTTAGATGGACAAAAGGGGGAGGGCAGCCTTCGAAATGAGGAAGGGCGTTGTTTCGAGGAAAGGCACCGTTTTGAGGAAAGGCACCGCTTTTTCGTTAGTGGGGATCCGGAGCTTTTTCGCCAGGTAGGAAATACTCTACTACCAGGGGTAATCAGCCATGTGGAAAAAGTAAATTGGTAATAAGTTCTTTGGCTATAAGTTTATTTAAGGTAAATTAGGAACAGGTGATAATTTGACCTTTATAATTGGTATAATCTGTTATATAATTTAGGAAAGTGGAAAGTTGGGAGAGGAAAAAATGAGAAGGAGATTGGGGGTTAGAAAGCATGCTTAGGTCTATCCATGTAGATGAAATTACCAAAGCAGTGGAAAGGCTATGTATGGAAGCTAATTATGATCTAGGTGAAGATGTCCTATCTAAATTCAAGGAGAATTTAGAAAAAGAAGAGTCTCCCTTGGGCTGTGAGGTTTATGAGCGGCTAATTGAAAATGCCAAGATTGCCCATGAGGAAAGGGTACCTATGTGTCAAGATACTGGGATGACCGTAATTTTTGTGGAAGTGGGACAGGATTTACACATTCAGGGGGGTTCTTTAGAGGAAGCTATCAATAAGGGAGTGGCTCTAGGTTATACCAATGGCTATTTACGGAAATCGATGGTCAGGGATCCTTTTGAAAGAGAAAATACTGGGGATAATACTCCGGCCATTATTCATTATGAGGTAGTACCTGGAGATACTCTAAAAATTACCGTTGCTCCTAAAGGGGCAGGTAGTGAAAATATGGGCGCCTTGAAAATGTGCAAGCCCTCGGAAGGTTTAGAAGGGGTTATTCAGTTTGTAGTAGATACAGTAGATCAAGCAGGTGGGAACCCTTGTCCCCCTATTATTGTGGGAGTGGGTGTTGGGGGTTCTATGGAAAAGGCAACATACTTGGCGAAAAAATCTCTCTTGCGCCAAGCTGGTGAGCCACATAAAGAAGAACGTCTAGCTGATATTGAAAGGGAGATTCTAAGAAGGGTTAATAACCTAGGTATAGGTCCCCAGGGTTTTGGGGGAACTACTACTGCCCTTGCCGTTCACCTGGAAGTTTACCCCACACATATTGCTTCTTTACCAGTGGCAGTGAATATTCAATGCCATGCAGCTCGCCATAAAGAGATTGTACTTAAAGGAACTTTAACAGGGGAGGGAGAGTAATGGGTGAAAGTATCCGTATTGAATTACCTTTGACCCAAGAGAAAGTAGCCTCTCTCAAAGCAGGGGATAGCGTTTTATTAAATGGGGTTCTTTACACAGGTCGGGATGCTGCTCATAAAAAGATGGTGGAAGCTTTGGAGCGGGGAGAAGAGCTTCCTTTTGATGTTCGGGATCAAGTGATTTATTTTGTTGGGCCTGCTCCTCCAAAACCTGGCCAAGTAATTGGCTCTGCCGGACCTACTACCAGTGGGCGGATGGATGCTTATTCACCCAAGCTCATTGAGCGGGGTTTAACAGGTATGATAGGTAAAGGTCTCCGTTCCCATGAGGTAATCGATAGTATGAAAAAACATGGTGCTGTGTATTTTGGTGCTATCGGTGGTACAGGGGCTTTATTAGCTAAAAGGATTGTTTCAGCGGAGGTTGTTGCTTATCCGGAACTAGGTCCAGAAGCAATCCGCAAGTTGGAGGTAAAAGACTTCCCAGTTATGGTGGTTATCGATAAGGACGGAAATAATCTCTACGAAACAGGTAAAGCCCAGTATAGAAAAGAGTAGAGAAAAAAGTGATGCATCGGAAGGACGTTTAGACCTTGGTGCATCACTTTTGCTTTTTAAGTGGCTAACGGATAGCTCAGAAAACATAACTATATTTGAATGAATCCATTTTGCAATTTTACTGTTTTAGCACGGAACTTTGAGATTCCCCGGATATTTTGGCCCTAGAGTCCTTTCCCTTTTCTTCTAGCTTTCTGTACCACAGGCTATGTCTATTCTTAGCATACTCCTCATCAATATAGCCGGTGAAAATACCAGGAATCAAGGGACGGTTTGCTTTAATAATAAAAGCGGCTAAATGGGCCACGATCCCTAGGATCAGTAACACAGTACCTAGATTGTGCAACATGGTAACTGCAAAAAGGAAGGAATTGCTCAACTCTACTTCTGGGAGGTTTTTATACATTTTAATAACACCTGTACCAATTAACAAAAGGACATTGCCTCCAATAAATAGGTAAGCGAGACGCTGTTCAGCAAGGTATTTGTCTGAAGGAGGTTCCTCTCCTTTGGTCAGCATAGCTTTGATAATTAGGAAGGATTCCCTTAAATCCCCTCGCCGTGGAAAGATATCGAATTCTCGGCGAATAATAGCATTAGCTAAATGGTAAGTCACTACAAAAATCAGGAGAACAGCTGCTATATAGTGTAAATGAATTGTAGAAAAATAATCTCCTAACCATTCAGCACCAGGAAGCTTGGTGACATTATAGCGATTATAGAGGGGCATTTGCCCAAAACCAGTGAGAATGAGAAGGAAAATTGAAAGGGCTGTAGTCCAGTGGACAAAGCGATTGACCAGGCTTTGTCGTAATACTTTGCTTTTGTTGTTTTTATTATTAGTCATGGCCATGATCTTTTTCCTCCTTATCCTTGGTCATGGTTTTATAGGCGGTGAAACCAGCGGCTGCCAGCCCGGCAATGGGGGCAATGAGAGCGCTATAGAATATCCCTTTTTCCGTATCCAGATAGTTCTCCACATTAACTGGCATTCCAGGACGACCTGGAGATTTATCATTTTTTCCTTTTTTATCAGCTAGAATAGCTTGGTGGATTTTTTCGAAGGGTACTTTGGAAATATAAAAAGTTGAGGTACCTCCGTTTTCCTTATCGCCATAGATATAGCCG
>JAAZLD010000417.1 GCA_012799495.1 Desulfitobacterium sp.
ATTCATAAATTAGGCGGTAAAGAATAGATTCGAAACTAGATTATCGACTGAAGATAAGCTCAAAATGTTCCAAGTGAATATAGCAACCGGGGACAGGTATTATACATCCGCGCCGCTCAAGCGCTCTCTTCTGTATAATACCTGTCCCTTTCTCTCGGCAATATAATTTCTTTCGTTGGGTATTGATTAGCAAAGGAACGAATTTAAATCCAATCCAAAGATGAATCCAGATAAATTATTAGGAGATTTTGACTAGCCGAGGAGCGACTTTATATTCGAGAAAACTTCCTATTTACCTTACAGATTATAATAGAGTTTTCGGGAATATCGGAGCGACGGGCTAGCAAAATCTCCTTTTTAAGTTCCCTTATTCCATTATAATTCTTGGCACTGGGGGCACAAACCAAAGAACCTTAACCAATGTTCTTCTATCTGATAACCACTTGTGTGTTCTAATTTTTCGGCTAAATCAGTGATAGGGCATTCCCCTACCCATTCTTCTTGCCGTCCACATTGGGAACAAATCAACTGATGAGAATGTTCATGTTGCTCTTCATTTCCTTGGAGTCGAAATCTTTCTCCTCCAGCACCAAATTCCTCAGAGCGGACAAGATCTAGCTTTTTTAATAAATCTAAGACTCGATAAATAGAGGTTACCCCAATATGGATATTTTCTTTTTCTAGTAGATTGTGAATATCATAAGCACCAAGGAATTGTGTATTTGTAGTGAGGATACGTATAACTTGTTTTCGGGCTTGGGTTAGACGGTAGCCTTTTTGGCGTAATAGTTCAAGTATCGCGTTATAGTCCATTGGGTCCTCCTTTTCTTAAGATGAAGAACGCCCAAAGATGCGGCGTAAACTAACTCTTTGAGGGGAAAGGATAATGCTGATTAAGAAAATTCCTGCTGAGGTTAGAGCGATGCTAGCTCCAGAGGCGATGTTAAAATAATAGGAGATATATAAGCCTACTATGGCACTGATTAAACCAAAAAGAACTGCCAAGAACATCAATTTTTTTAAAGAATGGGACCATTGATAAGCTGATGCTGCAGGAATAGTCAAAAGGGCAGTAACAAGGATAATCCCCACAGTTTGGGAAGCTACCACTACAGTTACGGCAATCATGGCTAGCAAGGCGTAATGAAGTCCTGTTCGAGGAAGTCCTGCTACCTCTGCCATTTCCGGATCAAAGGCGTAATAAAGAAACTCCTTATAGAAAAGCCCTAAAATAACTAAGATTGTTATCGTAGCACCCAGTATAATCATTAGATCAAAGGAACCAATGGAAAGTACAGAACCGAAAAGGTAGCCATTGAGATTTGTAGCATAAAACCTCGATGTACTGATAAGTGCCACTCCCAAAGCCATAGAGGTGGAAAAAAGAATCCCAATGGCAGTATCGAGACTAACCTTAGCTTTTTCATGTAGATAACCAATTAGCATGGCCAGGCCGATAGTGTAAATATTCCCAGCGATATAGAGATTCCACCCTAAAAGATGGCCGATAGCCAAGCCAGCCAGGGAACCATGGGCCAAACCCTCCCCAATAAAGGCCAAACGCCTTAGGATGACAAAGGTTCCAATGGTTGAGGTAAGGATAGCCACAGCTATTGCTCCGATCAATGCTCGCTGCATAAAGGTATATTGAAGAGGTTCAGTTATTAGTTCCATTGAAAAACCTTCCTTCTATATTTACCATAAAAGTCTCTTCTATGACCTGGGAAATTAAAACTTCCTCCGGTGGTCCAAAGGCAATAACTGTTTGATTAAGGCAAATGATAAAATCAAAATGATGATATTCAATAGCGGCTAGGTCGTGGGTAGCAGTAATAATAGTTTTGCCATCACCATGTAAAACATCGATTAACCGATAGATACTTTCTTGGGAGGGGATGTCCAGGCCAGTGGCAGGCTCGTCCAAAAGAAGAAGAGGAGATTTTGTAGCTAAAGCCCGGGCAATAAGGACCCTTTGCTGTTGGCCGCCGGATAGTTGACCAATTGGCCTATCTTTCAAATGAAGCATCTGAACCTTTTCTAAAGACTGTTCAACAAGGTGATGATCCTTCTTACCGGGAGTTTTGAACCATCCTAGGGGACCTGTACGCCCTAACATGACAACTTCATAAACAGAGATAGGAAAATCTTTATCCATAGATTTTAATTGGGGTACATAGCCAAGTTGGAGGGCTTTTCGCCATTCTCTAGTGGGAGCTTTGCCAAAAATTTTAAGGCTACCTTTGCTTCCTGGAACTAGGCCAGCAATACTTTTGATTAAGGTGGATTTTCCTGCTCCATTAGGGCCAATGATTCCAACACAGGAACCATGAGGAATCTGAAGGTTTATATCCCGGAGGATCTCCCTTTGGCCGTAATTACAAAAAAATGATTCAAATTCAACAGCATAGGGATGATTGTGGTTCATTAGCTTAACCCCTCTACAATCCTTAAAGTATTGTACTTCATAATATCAATATAGCTATCGGTATGGGGAGTAGATCCTAAAGTGTCGCTATAAAGATCATGGATAATATTTGCATTAGTTTCATTTGCTATTTGTTGGACTATTTTAGTGTTAAAACCTACTTCACTGAAAATTCCTTTTATATTATGATCTTTGATGAGGTTGATTACTTGAGCATACTCTTGAGCAGAAGGCTCACCTTCTTCAGAATGAACTATAGAACTGCGAATATTTAAGCCATAACTAGAAGCATAATATGCCCAAGCATCATGATGGACAATAACTTCCCGGTTTTCTTCGGGGATGGTAGATATTTGTTCTTTTATCCACCGGTCAAGGTCTCTTAATTCCTTGAGATAATTTTCTGCATTAGCTGCAAAAATTTCTTGACTTTCTGGATAAATCTCTATCAGGGTATCACGAATTTTTTCCACATATTTTTGGGAATTTTCAACACTTAACCAAAGGTGGGGATTGCCTTGTGAATGGTCATGACCGTGATCATCATGATCATGGTCAGAATTATGTTCATGTTCCTCTTCCTTTGTTTCTACTCCCAAAATTTCTAACCCCTCACTTAAAACTACTGTTATTAAAGAGGGATTTTGGGCATTTTTAATGAGCCTTTCTAAATAATTCTCTTGTCCAACTCCGTTAGCAAAGAATATCCTAGCCGCTGTGAGAGACCTTATTGCATCAGGCGTAGGCTCGAAGGTATGAGGGTCCGAGCCCTCTGGAACTAAATGAATAACTTCAATTTCATCTCCACCGACATTTTTTATCAAATCAGCAAGGGGAGAAATACTAGTAACTATTAATTTTTGATCTAGATTACTGGTCTGATCCTCTTGAATACAGCCAGATAAAAGAAAAACTGATCCTAAAAGTAGGACTAAACCTAAAATAAACCAATTTTTATTCATAAGCTGCTCTCCTTATTGATACAATGTTTCAATAAGGAGAATTTTATACGAGAATTAGATAAAAGTCAAATAATAGTAATTAATTTTTCTCTGGGAGCAAAAGTGGTAAATGGATGGAAAAATGGTTATAATTCAGAAGAGAACTAAATGTTAGGGGGAAAAATCGTGGAAAACAATCAAGGTAAAAATCCTATAGTTACAATCGAAATGGAAAATGGGAACAAAATTAAGGTTGAATTATATCCAGAAATAGCACCAGAAACCGTCAAAAACTTTGTATCTTTGGTGGAGAAAAACTTCTATGATGGAATCATCTTCCATAGAGTTATTCCTGGCTTTATGATTCAAGGTGGGGATCCTAAGGGAAATGGTACAGGAGGTTGCGGTCATACTATCAAGGGAGAGTTTAGTGCTAATGGCTTTCCTAACGACTTAAAACATACTCGTGGAGTTATTTCCATGGCTCGTACAGCTGATCCTAACTCTGCCGGTTCACAGTTTTTTATTATGCACCAAGATTCACCTCATTTAGATGGCCAGTATGCAGCCTTTGGCAAGGTATTAGAAGGTATGGAAGAAGTAGATCGGATTGTGAATGTACAACGGGATTTTCGTGATAAGCCCTTAGAAGATCAACGGATGAAAAAAGTTACTGTGGAACAGTAAATATAAACTGCAGTAATAGATAGTACGTAACAGAACAGCGATAACAGAACAGTTATAACAGAGAAAAGAGGGAAAGTCCCTCTTTTCTTGTCCTAGTTTGTTTTTTGTTCCTGTAGAAAGGGTTCCCTGTAGAAAGGTTTAGTGTGAAAGATATAATTTGACGAAAATATCAAAATTCCTATGGAGTTTTTAAAGTGTATGGTAACTTATGGTACGACGAAAAACTAACTTTATTGTACAAGGAGAAAGAATGAACTGGATATCATCAGCATGTAATCGAATGGCTGAAAACTATTTAAAAAAATATTCACTTAAGGATGCACCATTTTTTACGCTTATTTATGGCTCGGAAGGGATGGGTAAATCATTCCTTCTTCAAAGGTGCTTTCAACGTTTGCGTAAAGAAGAGGAGGGAATCCTTTTTCTTGATGCTTCAAGCTTTGTGCAGCAATATGCCTATGGAGCCCAGGAAGGAACTTTAGGGAATTTTCGGCGTAAATTACGCTCACCTTCCCTCTTGATAATAGATCATTTGGAGTTTTTAGAGGGAAAGGTTCATAGTATAGTAGAGTTTTATCATACATATGAGGCTATTTGGCAGAGAAATGGTCGAATTATCTGCGGTTTTAATGGAAAATTAACAGACCTGGATTTCTTGGGAGAGAAGTTGGCTTCCCGCATACGGGGGGGATTAGCAATTCCTATTTTGGATCCTACTGAGGAAGAATTAAGAAACTTTCTTGATCTTAATGGGAAAATAGAGGGTATTATTGTAGAAGAAAAAGTTTTTGATTTAATGGCCCAAGAGGTTGAAAATTTCCGTGATGCCGAAAAGTTATTAAATGAATTTTCCCTTTATATCCAAAACTGTGAAGATCCTTTAGATGAAAAAACCTATCTTCAATTTGCCACTGAAAGGGCTAAAAAGAGAGAACATCAGATTAAACCAGAAAACATTGTGGAACAAGTGGGGAAAATCTATCAATTAGATCCTCAAGAGATATATGGATCTTCAAGGCGTCAACGGATTAGTGAAGGTCGCCAGTTGGCCATCTTTTTGATCCGTGAGCTTTGTAAGTTATCCTATCCGGCAATTGGTCAGATCATGAACAGATCCCATAGCTCTATCCTGAAAACATGCCAAAAATTTGAGGAAAAATTGAAAGATAATCCTCAATTAAATAAACACTACGGGGATTTACTAAATTTTTTTGGTGTAGATGAAGGGAGGAAAAAATTAGATGAGTAAGGTAAGGAGGATTGCCCTTTTAACTAGTGGAGGGGATGCACCAGGCATGAATGCAGCCATCAGGGCAGTAGTTCGCAAAGGTATTTATCATGGTATTCAAGTTTTTGGTATCCAAAAAGGGTACGAAGGTCTTATTCATGGTGAATTTATAGAAATGAACCTAGGAACAGTGGCTGATATTATCCATCGGGGAGGTACCATGCTTATGACGGCCCGTTCCGAGGAGATGAAGACTCCTGAAGGACAAAAAAATGCCGCCGCCCAGTTGCGTTATCGTAATATTGATGCCCTGATTATTATCGGTGGGGATGGCTCTTTTAGAGGTGCCCAAACCATATCCGCCCAAGGAATTCCTGTGGTAGGGATACCAGCTACCATTGATAATGATATTGCCGGGACAGATATGACTATTGGCTTTGATACTACAATAAATACTGTGGTTGAGGCTGTCAGTAAAATTAGGGATACAGCTACTTCACATGACCGAACATTTTTAGTAGAAGTAATGGGGAGAAATTGCGGCAATATTGCCCTGCAAGCAGGGGTGGCTTGTGGTGCAGAATCTATTTTGGTACCAGAAATGAAAATTGATATGGATGAAATCATCATGAAACTAGAGCGAGGAAATCAACGGGGGAAAAATCATAGTATTATCATTGTAGCTGAAGGAGCAACAAGTGCCTGGGAATTAGGGGAGGAGCTACGGAAAAGAACTGGATTTGAAACGAGAGTAACTATTTTAGGACATATTCAAAGAGGTGGTAGTCCGAGTGCATTTGATGTAGTTTTAGCTTCCCAAATGGGTGGTAAAGCTGTAGAAGTTCTCTTAGAGGAAAAATCTGATCAAATGATTGCCTATGTGAATCAAAATATAGTCCCTAAGCCCCTAGAAGAAGCTTACGGTGACTTAAAACCCTTTAATATGGAGTTATATGAGTTGGCAAACCAACTAGCCATTTAGAAAGGTTTTGGAGGAATTAAAGGCTAGTAGGTCGAATTCTTGCCATTGAGGTGATCAGTGTGGAGCAGATATTTGCCCTTGATATTGGTACTCGTCTAGTTATGGGTTTAATTTTAGAGAAAACCCCTGAAGGTTATGAGATTTTGGCCAGAGCCCAAAAGGAACATCGCCATAGGGCTATGTATGATGGACAAATCCATGATATACAAGCAGTAGCTGATGCGGTAAAAGCAGTGAAAGAAGAACTAGAAGAACAGATCCAAAAACCTCTTAAACAGGTATCTGTGGCAGCAGCAGGCAGGGCCCTTAAAACTACCCTAGGAAAGGCCCATAAGACCGAAATTTTTCCAATGGTCTGGGAAAAAGAAGAAGTGATTGCCCTAGAGATGGAGGCAGTTCAACAGGCTTTACGGGATATTAAGACAGAGGAAGAAGATATCCCTTATCATTGTGTAGGATATAGCGTAATTGAATCTTTATTAGATGGTCAAAACTTGACTTCTCTTGTAGGGCAGAGAGGAAAAGAAGTATCTATTACAGTTATTGCAACATTTTTACCCCGGACCGTCATCGATGGTTTAACTGCAGTTATTTCTCGTGTAGGGCTGGAAATGAAAGACCTTACCTTAGAACCTATTGCTGCTGGCAGGGCAGCTATTCCTGCAGATATGCGACGAATGAATCTGGCTTTAGTGGATGTAGGTGCAGGTACATCTGACTTTGGTATAACCCGGGATGGTAGTTTCTTTGCTTATGGGATGGTACCTATGGCAGGGGATGAGATTACAGAGCGGATCTGCCAAGAGTTTTTGTTAGATTTTCAGGCGGGAGAAAAAATTAAGCGGAGCTTGAGAAGTAAGAAGAAAATAATTTTCACAGATTTCTTAGGTCAGAAAAATGTAGTTTCTCGAGAGGAAGTATCAGAAATAATTGCTCCTGTAGTAATGGAGTTAGCCAAAAAAATTGCAAAGGAAATTTTCCGTTTAAATGGTGGCTCCCCCCATGCGGTGATTTTAATTGGAGGTGGCAGCCTCACCCCTCATCTACCAGAAGCCTTAGCAGAGGTTCTTAATCTACCTAAAAACAGGGTAGGTATTCAGATTAGGGAAAGAATTCAAGGTATTACTGGGGAAAAGGCATTAAGAGGACCTGATGCTATTACTCCTATCGGGATTGGGATATCTGCTCTCTAAGATGAAGGACTTCATTATTTTACGGTTGAGGTCAATAATACTCCTGTCCAAATATTTGAACTAGAGTTAGCTACCGTTTCTGATGCTTTACTGGCAGCAGGTATATCATCTCGCCTTTTGGTAGGCAGGCCGGGGAAAGCTCTCTCTTTTGAAATCAATGGTGAAATGAAGTTTATTAAAGGAACATTTGGTAAACCTGCTCAGTTTTATATCAATGACCAGGAAGTAAAACTTGATCAACCCCTTAAGCCAGGAGATAAGATCTCATTTGTGTCTGCCGAAGACGGACAGGATGGATATATAACCTTTAGGCAATTGGTAGATCCCCCCTCTAGTAAAAATGTTTTAGTTAACGGTCAGTCCGTTCTTTTTATCCCGGAAATTTATTGTAATGGTGCAAGAGTTCGAGAAGGAAAAGAAGAAGAGAAAGTGCCTGATGGTTCCAAAATTAACATCTATCCTAATGAAACCTTAAGAGATTTATTGAGATTTCTCGGGGAAGGTTCAATGGAAACTTCAGAGTTATATTTTAAGGTTAATGGAACAGAGAAAACCGTAAATATTGATAGGGAAATCTTTATCAATCAAGAAAAGACAAGCCTAGATAGGATTATTGCCGATCAAGATGAAATAGTGTTTAAGATAAATAAGCTAAGAATCCAAGATCTCAATCTTCAACCACAACCTCTAACCTTTATCGTTAACGGTCAAGAAATAAAATATCCTCCCCAAATCCGGCGCATTTACCATCAGGGGAGAGTTATAAAAGATGAGGATATTCTAGAAAATGGTATGGAGCTAGTGGTAGAAGGATATGACTCTATGCCCTTGTTGTCGGAAATTTTACCCTTTGTGGAGATTCCTCTAGATGTACCACCTGGTGCTCGTTTATCGATTATGAGAAATAATCAACCAGCAGAATTTACTACCCAACTCCTTCCAGGAGATCGAATTGAAATTAAGTGGGAAAGAGAAGGAGTAGGATAAAAAAGCATAAAAAAAGCCCCATCGATTTGCGGATGGGGAATGGGCTATTGCCCGGGTGGAAAAGGGTAGAGGAGTGTTTGAGTGTAGTATAGTGAATAATAAATATTTTGTCAGCAAAAAATCCTTGAATGGTATATAATGAAAGGTGAATGGTTGATTTTCTAGTCTTGACATTCTAAATATAGAACATAAAATGGAAGTGGAGGTGTAGTGGGTATGTTTCAATGGATAGTCGCTATTTTGGCTGTAGGAGCACTGGCTATTGTTTTTCTAGGAGACAGATTTACTAGCAAATCAAAAAGTTCTTCTTTCTATCAAAATGCGAAAATGCCTTCTGGTAAAGAAGCTAGATTTGCAGAAATCCCTGATCCATCAACTCATGATGACTTTTACACAAAATTAAATGTTCGGTAATCATTCTTATTTTATTCCTTAGAGGCTTGATGTTATTCATCAAGCCTTTTGGGATCTTTGGGCAAATAAAAAGGGATTCCTTCTGGAATACCCTTTTTATTTGCCTTTAATCTTTAAATTATTGTCCTTTAGTTTTTTGTTGGTATTGTAAGGCATCCGGCGATTTTTTCATATTGACATAGCTTATCTTCTTCTAATGAAAAGATATATTGTACCCCTTCTAAGGTTTTGTTTTGCCTTGCTCGAGGAGATAAATCCTCTGTATACAAAGAATCCAAGTAATCTACTACTTCAAAAGCTATCGTAAACTTATGAATCTCTTGGGAGCCAGTGAAATGGAATTCATAGATATGGGTATTTTCTTCTTCAATGATCAGAGTACCTCGCCCGGTAGTAGCTTTATTGAGAATTTGCATTGCATCGACGGCACAGGATTGTGTGTAAGCTTTAACGAGGCACAGGGAGTCAGAGGTAGGTCTCATTCCCATTTCTCGTTGCGCCATTTGAGCAATGCGAAATCCAAGAGCAATAGTTGGACATGTATGCCCATGAAAATCTATAACTTGTTCCCAAGGAGTTTTTTCTATACACATAAAAGCCCCTCCCTCTCCATTCTGTTAATATTATTGTAAGCCTTTAGGGAAAGATTTGAAAGTAAAAACTTGGTTATATTTAGAATCTATCCGTGAACCACTACTCCGAGGATACCTCCCAAGCTACCTGCTACTAAGGAGATAATGATTTTTTCCCCCACTTTTAATAATAGGGGAGAAGTAGGGCTAAAAATGGTAAAGAGGATGAGTAAAAGAGCCATGAAACCAATGCTTATCCCAAGGCCATAATAGATTCCTTTCATCCCAGCCTTATAGGTGGTGAGGAATGAGGCTATGAGTACACTTACTCCAATGACGATATTATAGGCTAAAGTGGATTCCTCTAGTGGGGTAAATGTAAGTAGTATACTAAGAATAACAGCAAGGAAAACAGCTATAGCTGCTGCTAAAAATACACCCTTGATGACCAAGTTTAATTGGAAGGATTTGGACATCTTTCATACCTCCTTTAATTACTAGAATTTATGCATTGTTAAAGGAGAGTATGCTACTGAGCAAGGTGCCCTCATTTTAATTATGTTATAATATTGAACAAAGATATGGTGTTGATTAACTCTAAAGGAGGTATAAAGGTGAAAAAGTTAGTCCCAGATTTTTTTGCGATGAAAGAGAAAAAAGAAAAGATTACTATGTTAACTGCCTATGATTACCCCTCAGCCCGTTGGGCGGAAGAAGCTGGGGTGGATATGATTCTCGTAGGTGATTCTCTGGGCAATGTGGTTTTAGGCTATGATTCAACTGTACCAGTTACCATGGAAGATATGATCCACCACACCAAAGCAGTGCGCCGGGGAGCACCTGAAACTTTTGTAGTGACAGATATGCCATTTATGACCTATGCAACTGTTGAAGATGCCCTTCGTAACGGAGCAAGGATTATCCAAGAAGGTGGTGCTGATGCTGTCAAATTAGAAGGTGGAGAACATTTTGCCCCTATCGTTGAGGCCTTGGTGAACTCTGGTATCCCTGTAGTAGGACATATAGGACTTACTCCCCAGACCACAACTCAATTGGGAGGATTTAAAGTACAGGGTAAAGATTTAGAAAGTGCTCGCAGACTTTTAAGAGATGCAGAAGCTTTGGATAGGGCAGGGATATTCGCTCTTACCTTAGAGGCTATTCCTCTGGAAGTAGCAAAAACTATTTCGGAAAAAATATCTGCTCCAACTATAGGGATCGGGGCAGGTTCTTATTGCGATGGTCAGGTCTTAGTTTTTCACGATATGCTAGGAATCTTTGATCGATTTAAACCCAAATTTGTTAAAGTTTATGCTGATCTCAAATCTCATGGTATAGAGGGAATCCGCAATTATGTCAAAGAAGTAAAAGAAGGAACTTTCCCAGATAATACTCAACATACTTATGCAGCTTCAGAGGATCTTCAGGGAAAACTATATGGAGATTGAGTTTTTCTTAACCTTGATTTAGTTTGTTAGGATTATTTCAATAAGAATTGACCATAATAAGAAAAACTAGATCATGGAGCGAGGGATAATCATTGGTTTTACGGGAGAAAACAATTCAAAAATTCAAGGATTACCTAGAAAAGGAGATCTTGAAAAATCAAGGCCGAGAAATTGAATTATCCTTTTCTCAAGTGCAGCGTGGAACTGGTTCCGCTAGTGGAACTATGAAACGTGCCTTAGAAAACTTACAGGCTGAAGGATGGTTAGAGATAAAACCTGGACGAAACTCACGGTATGGAATTTTTCGTATAATTAATTCAAACAATGAAGCAGAGGAAATGGAGGAAAATATTCCTCTTGAACCTGTAGCTGCTTATCCTGAAGAATCTACTCTAGATAGAGAAAAGTCCCAAGAGGAAGTATTACTGGATCAAGAAGTTAGAGTGAAGGTTCAGGAACTGGAAAAAGCTGTAGAAGGATTGCGGAAGAGAGCTCGTAGCCAAGAGATGACTATAGCACTTCTTCAGGACCGCATGGCGGAAATTGAGGATAAATTGTATAAAAAATAAAATTTCCAGCTGTTTCATGATGAAATTTATTTTTTAAATGTTATAATAGTAATGAGCCTGCCTTGTGCGTAGAATATCTTTGGTTTTGATCCTATTATTGACACGGGAACTGTCGTGGATAAGTTAGTACATCAGGCCCAGAATAAATGGGAGGATGAAAAGTTTATTCCAGGTGCCCACCTGCGAGAGCGGGGTCAGAAAACCGGGAGTTTTACGGCTATGGCGGGTATGGTAGGGAATATTCCCTACCATTATTTTATGGTTAGATTTAAATTACCTAGGTGTAAATATGATACATAGATGTAAATAAGATACACATGCCAAGTGCTTTATTGTCCAAAAAGGTATTTGCTAATAAATCACTAAGGGGGCTATTATGCTTAGAATTATTTTAACTCGTCATGGAGAAACCCTTTGGAATATAGAGGGACGAGTACAAGGTTTTTTAGATTCCCCATTAACAGAAAAAGGTAAAATCCAAGCACGCCTGTTAGGGAAGCGTTTAAAAAAAGAAGGTATTACAAAAATTTATAGTAGCGATTTAGCTCGGGCCAAAGGTACTGCGAATATCATTAGAGATGAATTAGGCTTACCCGAGATTCTCCTTAATGAAGCACTCCGAGAATTACACTTTGGAGAATGGGAAGGAAAGGTATGGTGGGATTTACGACAAAAGCACGCGGAACTTTTTAGTATTTGGGATACCGGCCCCCATCAAGTCCAAATACCTGGTGGAGAAACCATGGAGGAAGTTTCGGAACGGGCTTGGAATTTTATCCAAGCGCTAAGGAAAAAGCACACTAATGAAACTATCTGCTTAGTTACCCACGGAATGACTTTGCAGCTAGTTGTGAAAAGAGCCCTGGGAATACCTCTGGCACAATGGGAAAATGTCCCTTGGCAACATAACACCGCCGTAAATATTTTTGAATTTCACAAAGATGGAACCATTCAGCCCATCTTATTAGCAGATCACTCCCATTTAGAGGAGGATATGCAACCATCAGGCGGAATTAACAAGAAGGAATAAGGAAGATAATTTAGAGAAATAGCTAGAGCAGGAATAAGGGGTATAGCCTTAAAAAATATAAAAATAAAGCCAGATTAGTGGAACCAAAGGGAGCACTAATCTGGCTTTTGTTCATTATCATTAGTCTCAGTCTGAAATGATTCAATACTCTATCCTTCTCCGATTTCAGGCGGTGTCAAATAACCCGATTGCCAATATTGATCAAAGACTTCTATAAGTGCTTCAGTAGCAGTAGGGGATGGGACAGTTAAGGAAAGTTCTTGGTTCATAACAAAAGATTTATAACTCCAGCCGGAACTAGTATGGATAAAGTTTTTTCCATCAAATATAGCAAGATTCATCCCTAAGGGTAGATTATCATCAGATTTATAGTAGCGGATCTCAACACCCGACTCTTCCAATTTTTGTAAAGTGCTTGGCCAATTAGAAGGCATAACATTAGGATCAAGAATCAAACGTACGTCCAAGCCATTGGTTGCAGCCCCAATAAACTCCTCAACAGTATCGGGTTCTGTGAGATTGTTTACAATAGCCCAAATACTCTCTTTGCTATTTTGGACTTGTGCGATAAGTTGATTTTTTACATTGGGACTTTTAGCAACGATTATATTATCTTCCGGTAGTGGGCTTTCTTTAGGAATATCTAAAGAGAGGGTGGTAGTAAAGCTCCAATCTCGATTAAAAACGGCTGTTGCAAGTTTATGAACAGAACGACCTGTTAGATGTATAGTGAAATTTGCGGCACTAAATCCATTTTCTGTCCAAGGATGGGAAAAAACCAGGGCTTCTTTTAGATCAACGATGAGGAATTTGGCCTCATTAGTTTGACCCTTTTGAGCAGGGTAAAACTGAATAGAAATATTATGGCTTTTTAACTCATTTAAGACCGTGCGATTAGGAGTTTCAAACTGATCCAGCAATATACGTACTTCAACTCCACTTTTTGCTTTGTCAATAATAAGATTCTTAATGGACTCATCTTTAAAAATCCTTTGTTCAATATATATGGATTCTGTAGCAGAATTGATCAATTCCAGTGTCTTGGTGCGGACTACTTTGCCGTCAAACAGTAATGCATCTCTTGATAGGTTAGAAATAGGACCTTCTTCATCTTTGACAAATAGGCTCTTTATATCAATTGAGCACCCTGTAAGGAAAAGGCAAAGAAGCATCAATATAGCGATAAACCGTTTCCTCATGGCTCTTCTACCCCTAAACTATATTTTCTTTATTATTCCTAAATCTATCTAGGAATAACACTTTTTTATTATAGCATAAAGAATACTCTTGCAAAAATCTCATAGGTCTAGAATTGGAGTTTTTTTCATAGAGATTCTCAAGAGGATGATGTAAAGGGGCAGGAACGGGATGATAAAAAAGAGATCAATGTTTCTCTTAGTAATGATCGGCCTATTTGTATTATGTTCTTTAGTATTTGCAAGTGAGAAAAATTCCTTTTCCCAGTATAGCCCATCTATGTCCCCTTTAGGGGAAAAGTTTTCAGCGGATAAGGCTTATGGGCATATTCAACATCTTGCTGAAAAGATCGGGCCACGACCAGCAGGGAGTCCAAAAGAGCGTCAAGCGGCTCAGTATATCTATTATATATTGGAACAAAGTGGCTGGCAGGTTACTCATCAGCCTTTCAGTAAGGTAGTGGTAAACCCTAATCCATTGGATCCAGAGCATAAAGTTCAAGTTATTAACAGTCAAAATATTATAGCAGAACTACCGGGAAGAGAACCAGAAACAATCCTCCTAGGGGCTCACTATGATAGTGCAGATGTTTATGCCCCTGGTGCACTTGATAACGCATCTGGAGTAGGGGTATTGCTAGAAATTGCGAGAATACTCGCCACGGAAAACCATGAAAAGACATATCAGATTGTCTTCTTTGGGGCAGAGGA
>JAAZLD010000418.1 GCA_012799495.1 Desulfitobacterium sp.
TCAAGCTTTATTAGTGGAGGTAGGAAAAGAGATTTATGCTGTACCTTTATCTTCTGTTTTAGAAACCTTGCTGGTAGAACGGAAAGATATCAAAAACGTAGGCGGACTGCCTATGGTACAACTTAGAGGAAATACTCTACCTCTCATTTCTTTAAAGGAAAAATTTGAAATTCCTGAATCAGAAGAGCTCGGTGATGAGGTCTATGTGGTAGTAGTAGGTTTGGGAGATAAAGCTTTAGGCTTAATGGTCGATGAGTTGCGAGGACAACAAGAAGTTGTCATCAAATCCCTCGGGGATTTCCTCAATAATCTCCCAGGTATCGCTGGAGCCACCATTTTAGGAGATGGTAAAGTAACCTTAATCCTAGATATAGGTAGCTTAATTCAGGATATTGTAGTTAATCGTAAGGGATAAACTTTACGGACATTTTAGTATTATACTCATTAGTGGAGTATAGAAAACTAATTAAATATAAAGGGAGGAAAAAGAGATGGCAGAAGAACAATTGGTGACTTTTAGCCTGGGTTCGGAAGAATTTGGCGTGGATATTATGTGTGTCCAAGAAATCATTCGGATACCTCCCATTACACGAGTGCCCAAGGCTCCTAGTTATGTAGAAGGAGTTATTAATCTAAGAGGTAATGTGATTCCTGTAGTGAGTTTGCGGACTCGCTTTGGTATGGAGCCAGTAGAAGAAGATGATTTGAGCAGAATCATTGTTCTCCAAGTTCAGAATAAGGTCTTTGGTATCCGGGTGGATGCAGTAACAGAAGTTCTGCGTTTGGATGAAGAATCTATTGAGCCCCCACCGCCAGTTTCTTTAGGAGTGGATGCCAGTTTCATCCGTGGTGTAGGCAAAATCGGAGAGCGCCTATTGATTTTACTTAATCTAGACTACATCATGGGTGGAGAGATTGGTAATGAGACATAAAGGGCCTATTAAGGTGCTAGTTGTAGATGATTCACCTTTTATGCGCCTAACTATACAGAAGATTCTCAATCAAGATCCGGAGATTAGGGTAGTAGATACAGCTCGAGATGGTCTGGAAGGAATAGAAAAATTGCAGGCTCTCAATCCCCAAGTTATCACTATGGATATTGAGATGCCTAATCTCAATGGTCTTCAAGCACTTAACGAGATTATGCGCTGGAAGCCTACTCCTGTTATTATCCTAAGTGCTCTAACTACAGAAGGGGCAGAGGCTAGTATGCAAGCTTTAGAGGCAGGAGCCTTCGATATAGTAGCCAAACCTTCTGGAGGAACAGGGAGTAATCTTGAGGTTTTAGCTGAGGAAATCCTTGCTAAAGTCAAAGCTGCCGCTCAGGTAGATCCTCAACGCTTAGGAAAAAAAGGAAGGGGTATAATTCCTCCTGCCAGCCAATTAGGGGGACGTAAAAGAGTAACTTCTAGTACTTCCCGAGTAAAGTCCACAAAAACTACACCCTCTCCTACTTCCTTTAAAAGGGTGAGTACCATAAATAATATAGGCACTAACGAATCTTCAACATTGAAAACACCTCTCGAAGATACAGTAAACCCTTTACCTAAGCACCCTGTGGAAATCGTAGCCATCGGTACCTCTACAGGAGGGCCCTCAGCGTTACAGGAAGTTCTAACGAAATTACCAGGGGATTTTCCAGTACCTATCTTAGTAGCTCAGCATATGCCTCCAGGTTTTACGAAGCCTTTGGCTAAAAGGTTAGATGGACTTAGTCAACTGACTGTCCGGGAAGGTATTCATGGAGAAACTTTAAAAGCTGGAACTGTGTATTTCGCCCCTGCTGGGAAACAAATGCAAGTTAACCGTCGGGGTGGACAGTTACAGCTACATATTGGTGATGAATCTCCCATCCCTACCTTATACAGTCCATCAGTAGATGTGATGTTTATGTCCTTAGCTAAGGAAGTAGGGAAAGGGACCTTGGGAGTGGTAATGACTGGAATGGGTAGTGATGGCCTCAAAGGTATGCAAGAGATCAAGGGAAAAGAAGGGTTTGCCATTGCTGAAGCAGAGGAAACTTGTGTAGTCTATGGTATGCCTCGGGCCATTATCGAAGGAAAATTAGCTGATCGAATCAGCCCTTTAGGGGAGATCGCTCGTAATATTATGGAATGTGTCCAGAGGAGGTAAAAATGAGTATCTTTAACTCTATGGATATTAGTGCCTCAGGTTTGACAGCTCAACGCTTGCGTCTTGATGTTATTTCTAATAATATTGCCAATATCAATACCACCCGGACGGGACAACTTACTCCAGGAGGAAATCAGATTCCTTATCGCCGCCAGGTGGTAGTATTTGAAGCCCGCAAGCCAGAAGCTAGCTTTGCCGAGACTTTAAATCAAGCTTTACAGGGTAATAACCATGCTTTAAAAGCCCTTAAAAATGGAGAAAAAACTCAAAATCCTGTTGGAAGTGGTGTTCAGGTTCAAGCTATTAGTGGAGATCCATCAGAATTTCGTTTGGAATTTAACCCTGAGTCTCCAGATGCTGTTCAAAACCCTGAAGAGGGACTTCCTGTAGGTTATGTAAGGCTTCCTAATGTGGATATCGTTACGGAAATGGTGGACATGATCTCCGCCTCACGAGCTTATGAAGCTAATGTAACAGCACTAAATGCTTCAAAGTCCATGTTGACCAAAGCCTTAGAAATCGGGA
>JAAZLD010000419.1 GCA_012799495.1 Desulfitobacterium sp.
ACATTATTTTCTCTATCTCTTCTTGTGTAAATCCTGCCTCCTGAAGAGATATTGCTAAATTCCCAAATTTTCCAACATCCTCAAGGCCAGAGGGAGTAGCTTCAATACCATCATAATCTGAACCTAAAGCCACAGAGTTTATTCCTGCAATTTTAACAATATGCTTAATATGCGTTATCACATCTTCAAGATTTGCCTCTCCTTTACCTACTAAAAATTCCGGGTAAAAATTAACCCCTACAATCCCACCCTTTTCTGCTAATTCCTTTAATTGAGCATCTGTTAAATTGCGAGGATGAGGACAAAGAGCATAGGCACAGGAGTGAGAGGCTATAATGGGCTGTGTGCTAATTTTTAATACATGCCAAAATCCAGCTTCATTCAGATGGGAGACATCCACGATCATACCCAAATCATTCATTTTCCCAATTACTTCTTCTCCGAACTTTGTTAAGGAACCTTGGGTAGATTCACCCACACCATCTCCAATAGCATTTCTCTGGTTCCAGGTGAGACCTAAAGCCCGGACTCCTAATTCATATATAGTATCTAGAAGAAAGAGGTGATTACCTAGTATTTCCCCACCTTCTACACTAAGTAATACCCCCATTTTATTTGAAGAGAATAGTAAGTCTAAATCTTTCTTTTCTTTTATGAGCATTAGACTATCCTGATTGGATTTTAGAAGTTTATGAGCACCTTGAATAAGTTCTAGTCCCCTGACAATAGCTCTTTCAGGCTTGTACTTTGTCTCAATAAAAGCTGCCAAGAATTGCAGCTTTAAATTTCCTTGTCTCCCTCTTACTAAATCCCAATGTCCTCCTTCTTGAGGATTGTTTAAAGTTCTCAAACCATCTACATAGTCGATAAGACTATCGCAATGACCGTCTATAACCCAATAATCTGCCATTATATCACTCCTCTCTCTAATTAGTTATATGCAAAAAATAAAGAAAAACGACTTCGCTAAAGCTGATTATTTGCATGCAGAGGCGAAGTGGCAGGTTTCCTTATGCATTTACAAATTTCTTTCCGAAATGCCAAAGGAAAACACCTGCCGCATATGCAAACAGGTGTCCCCTTTTTTTCATCGGTATATAGATAAATAAGAGTATAAGACGATTAGCGAGGCTCGACAATTAACTTTATTGCTGTTCGCTCTTCCCCGTCAATTTGTATGTCGGTGAAAGCAGGAATACATACAAGATCGACTCCGCTTGGGGCAACAAATCCTCTGGCAATGGCCACTGCTTTAACAGCTTGGTTCAGTGCACCGGCACCAATGGCTTGTAGTTCTGCACCTCCCCTCTCACGGAGTACTCCCGCCAAAGCACCTGCAACAGAGTTTGGACTTGATTTTGCTGAGACTTTTAAAACATCCATGAACGACAACCTCCTGTTCGATTACTGACAGTGGATCCTCTCACGGATGCTATATTCTCCAGAAGGTGGAAAAAACCCTCTTTTTTAAGTAGATTTCTGATTTTTTCAAAAATGATTTTTATTTTATTTTTCTATTGCTCTTTGGATAGGGATAATAGACTGGGCTTTTCCTGTTTCTTCATCTACTTCGATTACAACAGCATTTATTTGAATAGGACCTGAAGCCAGTTCAAATTTAGCGGGTAATTGAGTAAGGAAACGATTGATGATAATTTCTTTTTTTA
This sequence comes from Desulfitobacterium sp., assembly GCA_012799495.1. Taxonomy (GTDB): domain Bacteria; phylum Bacillota; class Desulfitobacteriia; order Desulfitobacteriales; family Desulfitobacteriaceae; genus Desulfitobacterium. The sequence continues at coordinate 1,668 of JAAZLD010000419.1, forward strand.
CACCTAAGACGGAATCTCTTGGTCCTGTCATACCTACATCTGTCATATAGGCAGTCCCTTTATGTAAAAGACGGGCATCCCCTGTTTGGACATGGGTATGAGTTCCCAAAACAGCAGTAACTTTCCCATCTAAAAACCAGCCTAAAGCCATTTTCTCCGAGGTAGCCTCAGCATGAAAATCAACAATAATAATGGGGGTTTCTTGTTTCATTTCATTTATCCAGCGAATTGACCCACTAAAAGGATCTTCTAAGTTTTGCAGATAGACCCTCCCTGAAAGGTTGAGAATCCCTATTTTCTTACCTTTTGCCCGTCCAAAACCATATCCTTTCCCAGGTGCACCAACTGGGTAATTAGCAGGTCTGATTAAACGGGGCTCCTCATCGATGAATTTCATAATACTTCGCTGATCCCAAACATGATTACCCATTGTCAAGAACTGAATACCATAATCAAAAAGTTCCTGAGCAACTTCTTTGGTTATACCTTTTCCTCCAGCAGCATTTTCTCCATTAGCTATTGTAAAGTCCACTTCATATTCTTTAATAAAGGGTTTTAGAAAAGTTTTTACCGCCTCACGGCCTGGCTTCCCCATAATGTCCCCGATAAAAAGTATTTTCAAGCTAACACCCTCCCTATTAACCAGTCCCTCTCAAATTTGCTTCTAAACTATATCATGCGTAAAAAGGACAGGCGATAAACACCTGTCCGCTTTTTTCATAGTCACTTTATTTAGCATAATCAACTGCACGAGTTTCCCGAATCACAACAACCTTAATTTGGCCAGGATACTCCAATTCTTCTTCGATCTGTTTGCTTATTTCTCGGGCAACTTTTGGAGCTAAGATATCATCAATTTTATCTGGTTTAACAATGATTCGGACTTCTCGTCCTGCTTGAATAGCATAAGATTTTTCTACACCATCATAAGTTTCTGCGATTTCTTCAAGTTTTTGCAAGCGTTTAATATATGACTCAAGGGTCTCA
>JAAZLD010000420.1 GCA_012799495.1 Desulfitobacterium sp.
TATATCTGCTGGCTTAGTGCTGATGATCTCTTTTTAGGTAGGAAGATTAGTAAACAGGTAGAACTCATGGCAAGACACCCGGAAATGGGGTTCAGTTATACAGCCTTTACAGTAATCGATGGTAACGGGGTACAACAATATGCTGTAGACTCCCCTTACTATCCTGAAAAAAAGGATCTGGTTAGGCAGTTAGCAAAAGGTTGTTTTATCAATGGCTCTTCAGTGATGATGCGCCGAGTAGCGATGGAAAAGGTGGGTTTTTTTGATGAAGGCCTTCCCCAAGCCCATGATTATGACCTCTGGGTGCGCTTCCTACGCCATTATGACTGTGGCTATTTACGGAATTATCTTTTAGCATATCGTTGGCATGGAGAGAATATGAGTCGTAATCCTGATTATGAATGTATTCGAATTGTCCAAGAAAGAATTAAAACTCTCTTTCTTGAATGGGTTAACTAGGAAGGATAACTAAAAAAGATAATAAAAAGATAATTAAAAAGATAAGTAAAGAGCTAAGTAAATAGATAAATAAAGGGATAGGCAAAGAGGTAAGTTATGAAAATCTTAACCACTGGCTTAATTAAGAACCCTCTTTTTAATGGTAAAAGGGTTAATCAGACCCTGGTAATACGTTATCAAAATAAAGGCACTATACCTGCCACTGTTCAGATCAAAGGTTTCTATCTTGAGGGAACTACTAATATTGAATATGTGGCAGATTCCGTATCTATAGAACCGAGCTCAGCTAAAGATACTAAGCACTATATTCTATTTGAAGCTTTTGAATTTTTTCTTACTGCTAATTCAAAAGAAGTAGAAATTAAAGCCTGGGGAACTAATGCCATAGGGAATATGACGGAGATTTATCACCTTCAGGTGGTGGGAAGGGACTTTTTCGGAAGCTCAAAGGAACAAAAGCAACCTTATTTGGAGAATAAAAACTTTGTTATCAATCAGGAAAATAATATTCTCATGGTTATAGATCAGAGGACTCAAGAAGTTATAAAAACAATTCCTGTGGGTCATAAACCTCATGGCTTAGGAGTGAATCCTCACACAGGGAGAATATATGTAAGTAATAAAGGAAGCAATAATGTAACTGTGATCGATGGAAAATCTTTAAGTGTTATTGCAACTGTATTAGTGGGATACTCGCCAGGGGCAGTTCGTGTAGATGGAGAAAAAAATAAAATTCATATAACCAATGAGGGTAGTGGTACTATTTCCGTTATCGATGGTACTACCCACACAGTTGTAGCCACTAAGAGAATATGATTGTCTTTAAATAGAGAACCTATAGGATGGATAAAAACATACCATCCTATAGGTTTTTATATTTTTATTTTTAAATTTTATTAGTAGTTTTTTAGTAGATAAAAGTTTATCAGAGGTTAGATTTACTTAATTTGGTTTCGATGGTCAGAAAAGACTCCCTAGTTACGTCTAAGATAGAGTAAGATGGAGAATCCCTTGTCAAAAACTGAAGCTTGTTTGAATATCCCAAAGATCATATACTAACTCTGAAGGAGGTTAAATTCATGAAGAAATTAAGTATTATTTTGAGTCTAATATTTGTATTAACCTTGGTTGGATGCACAGGTAAAGAACCTACTCCTCAAGATGAGCCTACCCCAAATCAACAGCAGGGAGAACAAACAACCCAAGGTGCATCTTTAGAGGATTACCTAGATTATCAAGCCAACACCAAGTATTATTATGAGGGTCATGGGAATGAGTACGCTTCTTTCACTAAATATGTAGATTATAAATCTGATGGAAAAGTCCAACTTCGGACTAATAATGGAGGTACCGAGACTGTTCGTGTCTTAGGAATCGAAAATGGACAGCTAATTCAAATGCTGGGCCAGGGAGAAACCTATTACCGGGAAAACTTAACTAACAGTCCGAAACTGGATTATAATGGGGAAGTTATCCTTAAAGAGCCCTTACAAGAAGGTACAACCTGGACCTTACCAGATAATCGTACCCGTACTATTACTGGTGTGGATGTGGAAGTAACCACCCCAGCTGGGACCTATAAAGCTATCGAGATTACTACCGAAGGTGAATACTCTAAAATTAGAGATTATTATGCACCTAAGGTGGGTTTGGTTAAGAGTCTCTTTGTAGGAGAGGATGACTATGAAGTATCCTCAGTTTTAAGTAAATTAGAAAAAGAAACTCCTTTAACTCAAAGTGTTACTATTTACTATCCTAATATTGATGATGATAAGCTTCGTACTACTAATGTTGAATTTTCCTTTAAAACAAACGATATAACTAAGGATATCCTTGCTAAGGAATTAAAGAAGGAAGCAGGAGATCGTGGACGTCTAATCGGGGAGAATGTTAAAATCCAAAGCCTTTACCTTAACCAGGATGGGCGGGTCTATGTGGACTTTAGCAAAGAGTTGGTAACAGAGATGAATGCTGGCTCAGGATATGAGGCAATGCTCCTCCAAAGTATCGTGAATACTTTGGGAGATTATTACGGGGTTTCGGAAGTGTACCTTACTATTGATAACCAGCCTTATTCTTCTGGTCATATTGAGATGAAAAAGGGTGAGTTTTTCAAAGTAACTAGAGACTAAAGGCTTCTTGAGGTTTCGAATAAGTTCAGGTGGATAAAAGTCTGCCTGAACTTTTTTGTTTAAGGAGTCTAGGTAATTTAGAATACTTAAATTTTAATCCTTGTAAAGTTTTTTAATCTATGGTCTAATAGATAAGGTGATTTACTTTGAAACACCGTTTCACTATGTAATATTTAATTAAAACTTCAATCTCTGTTATTGATAATTAAGTTATACTTGAAGTGAAATATATTTGAAAAGGAGTACTATAAATGGTTGAACGTCATCCAATTAAATATTTGGCTCCAGCCTGGTTTGCAGTGGTAATGGGTACAGGGGGCCTAGGGAACATATTATATCTTTGGCAACCCCATTTCTCCTTGGGGGAGATTCTTGGAATAGCTTTTGCCGCAATTGGTGCTCTAATATACTGTATTGTTTTGGGACCTTGGATTTTGCGATGGACTAAGTATTTCCCCTATGCTTGTCGGGATTTAAATCATCCCCTTACAGGTAATTTTTTTGTGACCATGCCAGTAGGTACCACTATCATTGGAACTAACATTTACTTGATTTGGAGTAATTACCTTTCCGAGAGTCTTACCTATGCCTTAATGTTTGTTTTATGGATTATAGCTATTATTGGAGTTACTTTTTTTACTTTTTACACCACATTTCGTTTTATGCGAGTAGAAGAGACTCCCCAACCAGAAATGGTGAACTTTTCTTGGATTATGGCTCCTATTGCCAATATGGCTCTCTCTTTGCTCGGTAACCCATTATTAGGACTTACTATAAAAGTCCAACCAGCCTGGAGTATATCTGTTCTTCTTGTAAATACTGCTTTATTCGGGATTGGCTTTTTTCTCTTTATTTTCATTAGCGCTATAGTTTTTGTTCGCTTGGCTAACCATCCTCTACCACCAAGTGCAACTATCCCTTCTTTTGGTATTTTCCTTAGTGCGGCAGGTCTAGCAGTTAGTGGGATCGTAGATACTGCTAAAAATGCCTATCACCTAGAACTCTTACCTTCTACAGCCTTAGCTGACCTAATGGGTGTAGCTACTTGGGGATTTGGCTTTTGGATAGTGGGAATTATCGCCATTATTAGTATTTTTAAAATTCGTACTGAAGGGATACCTTTCACAATGGGTTGGTGGGCCTATATATTCCCCTTGGCAGCCTATACCATAGCTAGTCAAAAGATTGCTGATATTTATATGAGTAAATTGGCTTTAGGATATACAGCCTTTTTGACAGTGATCTTAATTCTCCTTTGGATATATACCTTTGTTAATACGGTACGAGGTGTGATAAGTGGACAACTATTTACGGGGACACCTATTCCTGAAAAATCCGCCCATGCTAGTAATCTTAAAGGATAGTACTTTAAGGATAGTACTTTTTCAAATGACGCAAAGCGTCATTTTTCTTTTTGCAAAATATGAATATGGTTAATTTCAACTCCTTTGAGAAAAAGAAAAAGCGATCTCCTATAACTTGGAGATCACTTTTATAATTCAAGAATATTTGATGAAGCTAGTCACGCTCAGTTAAGGGGATATATTTTTTTCGCCTTGCAACACTCTTATAGGCAGGACGAATAATTTTTCCTCCGTTGACTAATTCCTCGATGCGGTGGGCGCTCCAACCAGCAATACGAGAAAGAGCAAAGATGGGAGTAAACATTTCTAAGGGTAAATTGAGCATTTGATAAACAAAGCCAGAATAAAAGTCTACGTTGGCACTGACTCCCTTGTAAATTCTGGCATGCTGGGCAATAACTTTAGGAGCAAGCATTTCTACTTTTTCATAGAGCTTAAATTCATCATCTAATCCCTTTTCTGTAGCCAATTGAGATGCATAATGCTTAAGGACAACTGCTCTAGGGTCAGAGACTGAATAGACAGCATGTCCAATTCCGTAGATTAAGCCACTTTTGTCAAAGGCTTCTCTCTTAAGGATCTTGCTTAAATAATGACTAATTTCTTCTTCATCATCCCAATCAGTGAGATTATCTTTTAAATCACTGATCATTTGGATAACTTTATTATTAGCTCCTCCATGTTTTGGTCCCTTCAATGAACCTAAGGCCGCAGCAATAGCGGAATAAGTATCTGTGCCAGTAGAAGTAACAACATGAGTCACAAAGGAAGAGTTATTACCTCCACCATGTTCCGCATGAAGAACTAGTGCTAAATCCAATAACTTTGCTTCTAACTCTGTGTACTTGTGGTTTGGACGTAGCATATAGAGAATGTTTTCCGCTAGGCTTAGTTCTGGTTGAGGGTTATGAATAACGAGACTTTTATGGCCATGATAATGGGAGTAGGCTTGGTAGCAATAAACTGCTAAGGCTGGAAAGGTTGCGATTAAGCGAATACACTGTCTGAGTACATTCTTAATAGAGGTGTCATCAGGGTTATCATCATAACAATAAAAGCCTAAAACGCTTCTAGCCATCCCATTCATAATATCTTTACTAGGTACGTCTAAAATCATATCTCTGGCAAAATTATCGGGGAGTTTTTGATAGATGTCTAGAAGATAATGGAAATCAGCTAGTTCTTTTTCGTTTGGCAAATCGCCAAATAGCAAAAGGTAAGCGATTTCTTCAAAACCAAAGCGGTTATCTTCCATAAAGCCTCGGCATAAATCAGAAATATCATACCCGCGATAAATCAGTCTTCCAGGCACAGGAACTATTTCCCCTTCGTCAAGGATATAAGAATGAACTTCGCCGATCTCAGTTAATCCAACTAATACGCCGCGACCATCTAAGTCCCGAAGTCCTCTTTTAACTTCGTACTTTTGATAAAGTTCAGGTTCGATAGGTCCTTTTTCTATTGTTAGTTGGCTTAATTTATCTAACATATTTTCTTCGAATACTTTAAGGTCTAATTTTTCCATAGCATTACCTCTTTCCTAGTCTTATATGTTTATGGATTATGTTCAAATTTTTTGCCTTTAAAGTAAGTATATTGTAAGGATTATGTGGCAACTTGTAAATACATTATGAGTTGTTAGTTAGTCTTAGTCAAGAAGGACTTTCCCCTCATACTTCTATTTTATCTTATATCTTAGATTAAAGTAAAGAAGAGAATGTGGTCACAATAATATATGTAAGAGGTTATGAGGCAAATATAAAACCTTTTTCTGGTATACTAGAGTGGATTGGAAGCTTTTATTAGTCTATAATGCTTTAGTAAGATTGTAATTTGGTAAAGGATGTTATTTACATGATGAATTCGAAAAACTATACCCTCTTACGAAGTGTTTTATGCTTTACCCTAGGTTTGATTTATTTAAGTAATTGGCTATTTGAATCACCTCTATTAGAGGCTTTGATTTTTCCTTTATTGATTATAGTTATCTTGTTAAGTTTTCCAGTGACTACTGGAAGTTCCCGCGTTATTGGGACCTTATCTTTTGTAGTAAGTATATTACTTCTGTTAGAAGCTCAAGCTCCACTAGAAATATGGGAAAAGGGTTTAAAGACTAATTTATTTTTGGTGGTTATGTTTATCATGGTTCCCCTCTTAGGAATTCCTATCCAGGAGGGAGGGTATACAGGGGCTTTACAAGGACTTTTTGATAAAAAGGTAAATACGCAAAAGAAGTACTATTTACTGGTTAGCTTGTTAACTTCCCTTGTAGGAGTTTTAGTTAATCTAGCTGTTGTACCTTTAGTTAATCAAATCTGCCGTAATAGCAAATTTAGCACTGACCAAAAACTTTTAGGTTCAGCTATTATTAGAGGATTTAGTGCTTGTGCAGCCTGGGCTCCCACAGCAGCAGGTATCGGTTATATTCTCCAGATAGCAGGCTCAGACTGGGTTGAGTTTTTTCCTATGGCTATTATTAGTGCAGCTCTAATGGGGTTTGCAGGATATATTATAACCATTTGTCAAGGAAGAGATCCAAAAGAAGGGGCTAGTATAACAGAACTTAATGATATACCTAAGTATAGTCTTGCCAAGGTTGTAGAGTTAGGAATATTTGCTTCTGTGTTACTAGGAAGTATAGTCTTAATATCCTATTTTACAGGTATTACTGCTATTGTGGTGGTATCAATGATGGCTTTAATCTATCCCTTAGTATGGATGTTAATAATAAAAAAAGTCCCATTATTTTTTCGTGAAGTTAAAGAGGGATATTTTCATCATAGATTACCTTCTGTGAAAAACGAACTCTTTCTCTTTTTAGGGGCAGGCTTATTAGCCACTAGCATTAATTATTCTCATTATGGGGATTATGTCCCTTTAATACTTAACTCTATTGTTGGAGAAAGCCCTCTCTTATTAACTTTATTTGTAATTATCTCAGTGATATTTTTTGCTGGTTTAGGTATTCACCCTATTGTGACTGTTACCATCATTGGGGGTACGGTAAATATTGCATCTTATGGTTTATCTGAACTTTATTTTGCTGTACTTTTAGCTGCCAGTTGGTCATTGGGGGCATCTATTTCCCCCTCATCTGGTACTGTAATTACTGTATCAGGAATGCTCCAAGAGTCCCCTTTGAAAGTGGGA
>JAAZLD010000421.1 GCA_012799495.1 Desulfitobacterium sp.
CTCTAGAGAAGGTAAAGTTCCCAGTTTGCTTACCTTTTGACTTTCGTCCCCTATTAGGGAGATCTCCAGTTCTACTGGGATATTATTCATTTGATTATTTGTTGTATTTTGGACAGTAGCTATAAGGTCAAATTTTTTGCTATTGATGATCTGGCTAGATTTAATAGTTACATTTCCATAAGTAAGATCTTGGGTAAATGAAGTAGGTTCGATGGCAATTCCCAGCATCTTGATTTCTGGTACAGGGCCCTCAGCACTTGCTTGGACATTTTTCCATAAGGTTACCCCTGCAAAGCAAATAAAACAAATTAGTACGGCACTAAGGGTTAAAGTAAAAGCCTTGCGATTAATCGCAATAATTTTGGCCATATCTGGCACCTCCATTTCAATAATACTCTAAAAGAAAAGTATGCATGTCTAGTACAGGACATGCATACTTTTCGAAAATTCTTATGTGATAATTTTATCAATGTATTTCTTTCTTTTCTCTCTCAAGGAACAAGTCAATGTTTTCTTTCTCTTTCTTGGTACCGCTGCTGACGGATATCCCGTTCCACATCCATGCGGAAAATGCGACATGCCTGAATTAAACGGGAAGTTGTGCGAAGACCTAGGTGTTCCTCCATCTCTTCAAGAGAAAGGTTAGTGGTAATAACCGTAGGTAATTGTTCATTTAAACGGTAATTTATAATGGAGTAAATCCGATTACGAGTCCAATCTGTATAGTTATGGACACCTAAATCGTCAAGAATTAAAATAGGAATTTCTCGAGCATTATCTAGTAGATCAAGTTCATTTTCATCAGTTTTGTAGGTTGCCCGCAATTGATCTAAAAGATCTGGAACCACTAAAAAGAGAACTTGTTTTTCTTGTTCCATTAAAGCATTAGCTATAGAAGCTGCTAAGAAAGTCTTACCCGCTCCTACTGGTCCGGTAAGCATTAAACCTAATCCGTAAGGGTTTTCTAAGCAACTTTTCACAAATTCTTGGGCTGCTTGTAAAGCTTTTAAGGCACTTTCTAAATAGGACTTATCCTGTCCATAGTAGTACTCTTTTTTAAAGTTCTCAAACCGGCAATTTTGTAAACCGCGAGCCATGCGAGCATGACGGAACATATTTTCTAAGCGCTTTTGGTGCATACATTTACATTGGTGGGCAACATCTCCTTGCAAAATAATTCCTCGATCCTCACAAAGAGGACACTTGAAAGTAGATGTTTTTTCCAAAGTATTTTGCCCAGAACTAGAAACTTGTCCAGCTCTTGAACCTTGTCCACCTCTGAAATCCTGTTCTGTCCCCTCACTACTATTCTTAATATTCAATTTGCCCAAGTTTTGCTCTTGGATAATATTTTTAATGGATTTCATGTTAATCTTTCCTCACTCCATTGGCATAGTTAGCATTAGAGATAAAAGTCCTCATATTTATCGCTGGGTATTTTGCGAACTCCTTGATTTGCAGTTCTTTTCCCTCGAGCTTTTTCCTGGCGCGCTTGAAAATAAGCATCATCAGCTTGTACTTCATGAATTGTACGCAAACCTTTTTTCTCCCATTCCCTGAGAATAGAATCGATATAACGAAAATTTCGGATACCTGCCATTACTCCTCGCTTAAAAGCTTCCAAGATTAATTCCTCAGAAAAATTCGACGCAAACCAAGTATCAATTACTTCACATTCAATGGGTGTGATTGGGCGGCCTAATTCCTGCTCAAATGTTCGAATAATATTTTCTAAAGAAGAATGACTTTTTCCTTCAACTCTAAGAGCTTTTTGCTGGGCATGGACATGGGCTTGCTCAGCTTCATAAACTTTTAATTGTTCAATAGCCCAGTGTTCCGAAAGCTCATCGACTAAGCCAGTAAAACTATAACGTGAATAATATTCTCCACTCTGAGGATTCCATTGTTTTTCAATAGACAATAATTGGCGGGAAACCAAATTATCGATAAGTTCTTCCACCTCATCCCTTTCTACATTAAGACGTTGAGCCAATAATTGAGTAGATGGAAAGGGATCATTCTCCATTTCGCTAATGAGATGAATAATAAGTAATGCTTCCATAGGACTGATTTTAAGTTCCGAATAGTGTTTTAAAAAGTATTTCGGTATACCTACAGTCCCTGAAAAGAAAAGAGCTTGTACAAAGCTCCCATACAGATTCGGTTTAGACATAAATATTCACTCCCTAAAGGACTATTATAGAGCATTTCGGAGAATCGTAGAAGATTTTGTTTGTGAAAAAATGCAGGTGTAATTATACTTTTGGCGTATATAACTATATATACCATATTTTGGGGGGTATTACTTTGAGACAACGAGATGAATTGATGGAAATAGTACAGAAGTCAGGTGTTCACCCAGCTTGGGGAGTGAAGCATTGCACTAGAGTATATTTGTTAGCTAAAGAATTGGCTAGTCCATTAGAGTTAGATGATGACGTTCTCTACTTTGCCGCAATGTTACACGATATAGGTAGAACTCCCCGTTATGCCTTACCTAATGTTGATCATGCTCTCCGTTCCAAAGGAGTTGCCGCTAACCTACTCAACAAAATGGCTTTTCCCGCCGATAAAATTCCCCTAGTCTTAGAAGCCATTGAGTACCACATGTATTACTCCGAACCAGGCAAAAGTGACGTATCCATATATTTGAGAGATGCTGATATCTTGGATAACCTAGGTAATATCGGACTAATGCGATTATTTAGTCTCATCGGTAAAGATGAGCTCATTCAAAAGCCTAATGATGCTCTGGAAAGAGCCCGTATCTTTGCAGAAGCTCTCCCAAATAAAGTTCATACAAAACCCGGAAAAAGAATTGCTGTTAAGCGCCGAGAAGAAATGCTTCGCTTCTTATCTGGGCTCAAAAGACAAACGGATGAGTACGCTTGTATATAGGTTAAACGAGTGATAATCCATCTATAGTAATATATCTTTTGATCCTTCTATAATCTAGATATCCTCTGCCTTTCTAGCTATTTCTTTTTCCTAGTATTTTTGAGTACATCATCTAACCAACGAGAAATAGTATCTAAAGTATATAAAGTGTAACTTAGCTTATTTGTTTTGTTCCCTCTATCTACCAATATTTTTAGCCGATAACGTACTCTTTGTAAAGCTTTATTGATCTGAGCTTGGGTTACTTTTTGTCGGCTGGGTATCCTGGTTGGAATGGCCGGTAGAGACTTAAGGGCAGGAATATCTTCTCTTACTATACCTTCTTGTGTCTCTAGCTCCTCCTTAATTACCTTTAACCAAGGTTCTGTAGGAGGATGGGGAATAAGTTTATCCTCTGTAATCTCATATCTTTCCCCTAGTTGGGGTATTAAGGGTGTTATTCCAAATCTATCTTTAATTTTTTCGGAAAATGTCCTGATAATATCGGGTTCACCATGAACAAGTACAATATGCTCAGCATGTTCACCTAAACAAGATAGCCATTCTAATAGTTGTTCTTGGTCAGCGTGAGCGGAGAAACCTTCCATTCTTCTAATTTTAGCCCTAACAGCTATTTTTTCTCCATGGATCGTAACTTCATTAACCCCATCGATAATTCTTCTACCTAAAGTACCTTGAGCTTGAAAACCTACAAATAAGACAGTAGCATTTTCCCGCCAAAGATTATGTTTGAGGTGGTGTTTTATTCGCCCTGCATCAGCCATGCCGCTAGCAGCGATAATAATGGCACCGCCTTTGATTTTATTAATAGCCATTGACTGTTCAGGTGCCACACTATAATGGACATTGGGCATCATGAGAGGATTTTCTCCTCTATTGATCATTTCTTGAGTCTCTTCATCAAAATTATCCGTATTTTCTTGGAAGACTCTAGTAGCGGCAACGGCAAGGGGACTATCTACATAGATAGGCATAATAGGAATTTTATTAGCACTTTGTAACCTACGAATATAGTGGAGGAGATCTTGAGTCCTTTCAATAGCGAAAGCAGGAATTACTAAATTTCCGCCAGCCTTGTAAGCTTCATTGATAACTCTCGCCAATTCTTCCAGTCGGTTATCTCTATTTTCATGAAGGCGATCTCCATATGTAGATTCGACGATAATAATATCTCCACCACAAATAATAGTAGGGTCTTTAATATATGGCTGATCTACATTCCCTATGTCGCCTGAGAAGACAATAGTTTTTTGGAAATCTCCCTCATCAACAAATAGTTGAACATAAGCAGAACCCAAAATATGGCCAGCATCGTGGAATTCAAAAGTAAACTGGGGGGATATTTTAACCTTCTTA
>JAAZLD010000422.1 GCA_012799495.1 Desulfitobacterium sp.
TAATGAAGCTTGCTCTTCCGGATGTGGCTCCTTCGTGGAGACCTTTGCGAACTCATTGAATATGGAAGTAAAGGATTTTGCCCATATTGGCCTAAAATCACAAAATCCTGTGGATCTGGGAACTCGTTGTACTGTATTTATGAATTCGAAAGTAAAGCAAGCCCAAAAGGAAGGGGCAACAGTTAGCGATATCTCTGCCGGTATATCCATGTCCGTAATTAAGAATGCCTTGTTTAAAGTAATTCGCTTAAGGAACACTGAAGAACTAGGGGAAAAAATAGTTGTTCAAGGTGGGACCTTTTATAATGATGCCGTCCTACGCTCCTTAGAAAAAATTCTCGCTAGAGATGTAGTAAGACCTGATATAGCAGGTATTATGGGTGCCTTTGGAGCGGCTTTAATAGCGAGAGAACGGTATGAAGATGGTTATGAGAGTGCTCTACTTCCTTTAGATGAATTAGAAGCTTTCCAAGCAGAAACAATTATGAAACGCTGCGGATTATGTGGCAACAACTGTCTCTTAACTATCAATCACTTTTCTAACGGTGATGAATTCATATCTGGAAATCGCTGTGAACGGGGGTTAGGGTTTGAAAAAGTAGAAGTTAAGATTCCTAATCTCTATAGCTATAAATATAAGCGAGTATTCCAATATAAGCCATTACCAAGGGAGCAGGCACCTCGTGGAACAATAGGGATTCCTAGGGTACTGAATATTTATGAGGATTATCCCTTCTGGTTTACCTTCTTTACTGAACTAGGATACAGAGTAGTCCTTTCCGGCCGTTCAACCAAAAAACTCTATGAATCTGGGATGGATACTATCCCATCTGAATCGGAATGCTTCCCAGCCAAAATAGTTCATGGTCATATTGTAGACTTGGTGAATAAAGGGGTCAAAAAGATTTTCTATCCATCAATCCCTTTGACAAAACCAGAAGATCCTGATGCTAATAATCATTTTAATTGTCCAATTGTTACTTCTTACTCAGAAAACATCAAAGCAAATATGGATATTCTAGATAGAGAGAATGTGAAGTTTTATCAGCCTTTCCTGCCTATGGACAATCCTAAGCGCATGAGGAAGCGCCTCCATGAAGAATTAGGTTCTGCAGAAGGACTATCTTCGAAAGAAATAGCTGAAGCCTTGGATAAGGCCTATGCAGAACAGGAAAGATATATGGAGGATGTAAGAAAAAAAGGGGAAGAAGCTTTAAGATATATTGATGAGCATGGTATTAAGGGAATCCTTTTAGCAGGCCGTCCTTACCATATTGACCCGGAAATAAACCATGGTATACCAGAATTGCTTTTAGGTTATGGTTTAGCAGTAATATCTGAAGACTCTATTAGCCATTTAATGAACCCCGAACGACCCTTGAGAGTGGTGGATCAGTGGACCTATCACGGTCGTTTGCATGCCGCAGCTCAATATGTCGCAACAAAAACTAACTTAGAACTTGTTCAGTTAAACTCTTTTGGCTGTGGATTAGATGCTGTAACTACAGACCAAGTCCAGGAAATCCTGGAGCGCTACGGCAAGATCTACACTGTATTAAAGATCGATGAAATTACCAATTTAGGGGCAGTTCGCATTAGAATCCGCTCACTTTTAGCTGCCATGGCCGAAAGAGATAAGCAAGGATTTAAACCTGAGAAGCTATACGATCCCAAAAGACGGGTGATTTTCACAGAAGAAATGAGGGAAGAATATACCATTATCGCCCCTCAAATGGCTCCTCATCAATTCCAATTTTTGAGAACTGGTTTCCAAAAAGCCGGTTATAAGATTGAAGTTCTACCCTCAGTGGATCGGGAGGCTATCGATGAAGGATTAAAGCATGTCCACAACGATGCCTGTTACCCTACCATCATTGTAGTGGGGCAGTTGTTGGAGGCTTTAAAATCTGGCAAATATGATCTAAATAAAACCGCCATCCTTATTACCCAAACAGGTGGTGGCTGTCGTGCAACAAACTATATTGCTTTTATCCGTAAAGCCTTGTATGACGCTGGTATGGAGCAGATTCCCGTGATCTCTCTCAATGCCTCTGGCCTAGAATCTAATCCTGGATTTAAAATTACTGCCAAGATGGTACCGGATTTAATGTGGGCTATTGTTTATGGGGATTTGCTCATGAATGTTCTTCATCGAGTAAGACCTTATGAAAAAGTTCCTGGCTCTGCTAATGCCCTTTATGATTACTGGGTGGAAAAATGTCAAGAAGCCCTTTGGAAAGGGGATAAAAAAGAGCACAAAAGGAATATCCACAAGATTGTACAGGACTTTGACAACTTAGAGATCTACGAAGATCTGGTAAAACCTAAAGTTGGTATCGTCGGTGAAATTTTGGTTAAATATCATCCTACAGCTAACAATAATTTGGTAGAAGTTTTGGAAGCTGAAGGAGCCGAAGTTATCCAACCAGATCTCATGGGATTCCTACTCTATTGTGCTTACAACGCCAAGGTTAAGTTTGATATTCTTTCAGGAACTTTTGAAGGAATGTTTAAAGGGATGCTTTCGGTAAAAGTGATGGAGCACTACCGGAAAGAAGTACGCAAAGCTATGAAGGCAAGTAAGCGCTTCACTCCTCCCAGCACCATCGAAGAGATTGCCTCCTATGCTCAAGAGCATATTTCCCTAGCCAACCAAACAGGGGAAGGATGGTATTTGACAGGAGAAATGGTGGAACTCCTCCATAAAGGAGTTATGAATGTAGTTTGTTTACAACCTTTTGCCTGTCTACCCAACCATATTATCGGTAAAGGAATGATTCATGCCTTACGGAAATCTTATCCATCAGCAAATATTGCTGCCATCGACTATGATCCAGGGGCTAGTGAAGTGAATCAACTGAACCGGATTAAGCTCATGCTTTCTGTAGCTAAGGAAAGCTTGAAAAAATCTCCAGAAGTTGCTAAATAACTCCGCTAGATTTGTTCTCAGTAACTAGGCTGTTCTTAATTGTTCGCGATAAGAACAGCCTTTTCTTTAAGGAGGTTAATATGGCGAGTAACAAGGAATTGTTATACCAGGAAAGATTAGCCCGTTATAACACTGCCTGTGAAGGGGGAAAACCTGATAAAGTGCCTATCCGCCTTACCCTCAGTGAATATGCAGCCAAGCACGCTGGCCTTCCCTTAGAAGAAATCTATTATGATTTAGACAAAAATGTTATTGCTGTGGATAAAGTTTTAGCTGATTTTGATATAGATGTAGTTTTTGGGAGTCCTAGCCTTTGGTGGGGAGCTGCTCATGATGCTGTAGGAGCAAAATATGCTAAATTTGCTGGACGGCATTTAGCCCCTAATCAACAGTTTCAATTTGTGGAAAATGAATATATGTTACCTGATGACTATGATGATTTTATAGCTAATCCAACTAGATGGATTTTGGAAAAGTTATTTCCTCGGATCCATGAAGAATTTTCTGAGCCAGGCTCTTGGCGAGGAAGCTTGGCTTTAATTAAGGGAGCTTCATCTTTTTTAATGGCCAATAACAAGAGTCTGGAAGCAGAAAAACATTGGGCTCAGAATTATGGGATTCCCCTTGCAAGTAAAGGGATGACTAAGGCTCCTTTTGATACATTAGGGGACACTTTGCGTGGATTAAAAGGAATTATAAAAGACTTACATAGACGTCCTGAAGAACTATTAAAAGCCTTAGAGGTGTTAATTCCTCATAATATTTATTATGGAATGGCATCATCTCAGTATGGAGATAATCTACCAATATTTATGCCATTGCATCGGGGGAGTTATCCTTTCCTAAATCCCCAACAATGGAGTACTTATTATTGGGCACCTCTAAAAAAAGTGATTGAAGGTTTATGGTCACAAGGAAAACGTACAATTTTTTATGCGGAAGGAAACTGGACTCCCTATCTAGAAGAAATCTCTGAATTACCTGATCACAGCATTATCTTTCATGTTGATAAAACAGATATAGGAAGAGCTAAGAAAATTCTCGGTTCTCGATTTTGTCTTAGTGGAAATGTACCTAACTCTCTATTAGCTTATGGGACCCCTGAGCAAGTCCGAGAATATGTAAAAAGGCTATTAGATGATCATGCTGGAGATGGTGGATTTATTATTGATTCTGCTGGTATTATGCAGATCGATGTGAAAACCGAGAATTTAGAGGCCTTAATTGAAACAACTCGCAAATACGGAGTTTACTAGAGGGGGTCAAGAGAATGCCTAAGGATAAAAAAACAGAAACTTCTCCAGGGAGCTGTCTTCCTTGGGAGAAAGTAACAGAAGAATATGGGAAAGTTACTGGTAATGAAGATCTTTTAAGGAAACAATGGGAAGAACTTGATAAGTTTGCATATCTTTATTTATGGTGGTGGGTCCAAAGATAAACTAAAGGAAGTAATTTAAGGGATTGTAAGAAAAGTAACAATTTAAAAGATGGTATATTGGTAGACAAGTAGTGTTCTATTTAGATAGAATGTAATAAAGGGAAAATAATAAAAAAAGAAATATATATGTTTTAACATATAGTTGTATAGGGGAAAAGTAGGGTGTCAAAAATGAATGATGAGCTTAAAATTGATAAAAACTCAGTTATACCAATCTATTATCAGTTAGCTAAACTTTTAGAAGGACAGATTTTGAGGGGCGAACTAAAACCTGGGGAAGCTTTACCTACAGAAACAGAGATTGCTAACCGTTTTGAAATCAGCCGGATGACAGTTCGGAGAGCTATTTCCGAGCTTATTTCCGCCGGAATGGTAAAAGCTCAACAGGGGAAAGGTACTTTTGTTTCTTCACCTAAGTTAAATAATGTTTTTATCGAATTGAATGATTTTGATGAGGAAATAGAGAAAATTGGTTTAAAATTAAATACAACTATTCTCGGTGCCAAAATCGTTAAGACTGACTCTAGGTTGATGCGGATTTTTGAAATAGATGATCCCAATACTCGTTTTCTATTTTACCGTACTGTCCTTTCTGCTGATGATGAGCGACTTGTATATGAATGTAAATACACTTTTTATACTAAGAAAAAGCCTATTCTCGAGTCCAATATTAAGGATCCAAGTCTAACTGGATTGGTTAAGGCTAATATTGATGTTTTGCCTGTAAGCTCTAAGAAAGTCTTACAAGTATCTGTTGCAACAAAGGAAGAGGCTCGAATTTTGGGGATTCCCATCAATGCCCCAGTTTTTGTAGCTGAAGAACTTCTTTACGATTTAGAGAAAAAGCCAGTGGGGTGGTCAAAAGCTATCTATCGGGGAGACCGCTATCAACTAACCATATATGATGGTTGGTTGAGAATAGATAATTAGTTTTGAGGGATTTAGAATAGGAGTGAATAGATTGCGTAATGAATTAGTACATGCACTAGCCGACCTTGATGAGGAAAAAACAGTCTCCTTAGTTCGAAAATTGCTTGAAGATGGGGAATCTCCTTTGGAATTGGTGAGCCAATGTCAAAAAGGAGTAGAGATAGTAGGTAGAAAGTATAGTGATGGTGAATACTATTTATCCGATTTGATCATGTCGGAAGAAATACTTAAAGAAGTTATGGCTATCCTTGAGCCACTCATCGATAGCGATATTCCCACTAACGGAATGAGTGTAATCCTCGGAACCATTGAAGGGGATATCCATGATCTTGGAAAAAATATAGTTAAATACCTTCTTAAATCTTCCGGATTCCAAGTACATGATTTAGGGGTAGATGTTTCCCCTGAAACATTTGTTCAAGCTGTCAATGAAACAAAAGCTCCAGTTTTAGGTATTAGTGTCTTACTCTCCTTCTGTATCAATTCTGTTAAGAGGGTTGTTGATCTCTTAGAAGAATCAGGGCTAAGAGATCAAGTGAAAGTTATTGTCGGTGGATATCCCGTCAATAAAATCGTTAAAGACTATACTGGAGTAGATTATTATACCAATGAGATTTCCAGGCTTTTTGAAATTTGTCGTGTACTTAAAGAAGAGCTTAATGGAGAGGAAAAGATTGAACAATAACCAAAACTAAAAGGACTTTCATAAACTGTAATTAACGAAAAGACCACCCAAAATGGGTGGTCTTTTATATGCAGGTGTTAGCTCGTGTAATCAATTACTGGGTTATCCTGATTCTCCGTCTCATTAACGAGGAGGCGGCGAGCCGGTACAGCAACTGTAATATCTAGCTCTTCTAAGATATCCATGATCTTAAGGTTAATATCCTCCTGAACAATTAGAAACTCTTCCCATATAGTAGTTTTGGTAAAAAAGTACACTAGGATTTCCAGTCCATTCTCGCCAAAACCTTCGAAATAAGCAAAAATAGTCTGGGGATGTACCTCTGGGTGGGATTTTAGCATGGCTCTTATTCTTTCAACACATTCTTCCGTTTGTGCTGAAGTAGTATTGTAATTGAGCCGCAGCTTGTAAGTGATGCGGCGTTTACCCATTTTGGACCAATTGGTGATAGGGTCATTACTCATCACTGAATTAGGTATCGTGACTAGGGCATGGGCAAAAGTACGTACTCTTGTACTCCGAAATCCCATTTCTTCCACTGTACCTTCCACAGTAGGTGTTTGAATCCAGTCTCCGATTTCAAAGGGTCTGTCGATCATAATTGTAATACTACCAAATAGATTCGCTGCAGTATCCTTTGCAGCAAGGGCGAAGGCAAGGCCTCCTAGTCCTAACCCGGTAATAATTCCCGCCAGCTCATCAAACCAAACTTGGGCTATTGTCAAGCCACCGAGAACGATAATGACTATTTTGGAGCCGTTTTTAAGGAAAGAGGCTAGCATATCGTCCACTCTGGCATTTCTTTTTTCCAGGATTTTATGGAGCCATACTTCTAGATAATCTGTAGCACCATAAGCAATCCAGAAGATGGCGTAGAGGACCAAGGACCGAGTAATTCGGTCAAGAATCAATTTCAGTTCAGGCGAGAAGTCGATTAAACTACTGGCAAGATAAAACCCTAGGATGAGATAGGTCATAGCTATGGGTTTTTCAAAGGCAGTGAGAAGTTTATCGTCAAATTTAGTCTTTGTCTTCCCAGTTACTTTTTTCAAAAGATTGATGAGGAGTCTGACAATTAGCCCTCGCGTTAGGAGAGTAAAAACAATGACTCCCAGGGCAATGACAATGCTCCAAAGGGAATGATCCAGTAATCCATTTAAAAAGGTTTGGATTTCTGCTACTTGGCTCAAAGGAATTCCTCCTGACCTCTAAATATCTTCTCTCAGATTAAAGTCCTTAGGATAAACTAAGTCTAATTTAAGCTCCCGAAGATATTTTCCGTCCTCACGTTGTTCCATTACATTTGAGGATAAACCAATCTCAATGTCCAGTTTCTTAAGTAGCTTAATTTGCGTAACAGGAAATTCTAAATAATCATAATCTGAATTGATTTGGAATTGGGTTATGTTTTTCTTTTTGAAGACCTTTTTTACCTTATCGATATCTTCTCCAAAAACCTTGGCGGATTTGAAAAAATAATCTCTCGGGGAGAAATACATCATGGGTGAGACTTTTTGTCCGTAGTTTTGTTGATAGATCTGTCCAGTGTGCTTATTTTCTAAGGAACAGTAATGAACTCCTAATTTAAGTTTATTGTCTAAAGCAAATTCCACTAAATTGAGGCATTCTAATTCACTTCTGGAGATGGGTAGACCTCCTGCGTACCAGTAGTTATAGAGGACTTGGAAGGGAGGATTCTTAATTTTATAGCCACGTTTGGAGAATTCTTCAGCATTATTGAAGGGGAAACAGAATTCTAGCAAATTGATCCCAGCGATTCCTATGGAATCTAACTGAAGAAGGACTTCCCGCATTTCCTCAAAGCTACCAGGTAAGACAGGCATTTCTACCATTACGTCGGGGATAAATTTTTTGCTTAAGGCGATACGTTCATAAACTTCATTTTTTATTTCCTCAGGGTCTTCCATTTTAATGCTGAAGCGGATCTCATCTAGTCCTGCATCTTTTAGTTCTTGCAGTATATCTTCATCGAGAAAGTCCCCGGAGGTATAAAGACGTGTATGAGTCTTAGGAGATTTTTCCTTAGTCAATTTGAAAAATTCTATCATCTCTTTCTTATGAAGTAAGGGCTCCCCACCTGTCAAAGCTAAGTGGGTAATTTTATGATTATATTTAAAGGCTTCTTCTAGCTCTTCCGGTAAATTGCGGGTATGTTTAGAGTAATATTCGTAATCTTCTTGATTGGGGTTAAAGCAAAAATAACAATTACGGTGACACATTAAAGAAGTATACATGGTTACAGTCCCGACACCTTTTTGACAGGCTTCACAAGCAGATGAAATCCAGTTAGTGACAATGCTTTTATCTGAATTGCGAAAAAGAGCCTTTTTTTCGCGAATCCTTGCTAATTTTTCAAGGGTTTCTTCTTGTAGATTTTCATCAAATTCCATTCCGGTAGTTTGGATTTGTTCAATAAAATTATGGTAGATATCAATATAAATTTGGGCATATTTAGCAAAGGCAGGATTCTTTAGTTGGGAAATATTTTGTTCATTTATTTCTTTGCTCATTTTCTACTCCTTTTAATTCATCGATTTTCACATTAAATGTGAATCAAGTAAGTTATTCTATTGTAATATGATAATATATTTCCCCCTTAGTTACCAGCTTACTTCATAGAACTTTCACTATTCCTCCCTTTATCTTCATTGCAATAGGGGAGAAAATATCCTAAAATAGGCTAAGACCATTTTTAAAACAGGAGTGATAGCCCTTTCATGAAAGAATATGCTAAAAAAGTTGCTATAACCATCTTGGTTATTTTGGCTTTCATTGTTATTCCTTATCTTACATACTATACATTGCCTTATTTTGCGCCTTTTATTGTAGCTTTTTTATTAGCACTTCTTATTGATCCTTTTAACCTTTGGTTAATGCGAATTACCAAGTTTAAACGACCTGTAGCTTCAACAATTTCCTTTGGAGTTTTTCTGGGGGGATTTGGGCTCCTAGCATACTTTCTTATAGTGAAGATTATAACTGAAGCATACGAACTAATTAAATATATTCAAAGAAATATTCCCAACATTCAAGCTTGGTTTACAAATTTGTACAATCAAGCCAATGATTTTATTCTCCTTTTGCCTCCTGAGTTAGGTTGGCAAATCAACCAAAGTATTACTAGTTTTGTTAATCAATTGTCCAGCATTAATCTCCTCTCTCAGTGGGGAGCTCAGACTATATACATAACAGCGGCTATACCAAACTTCTTCTTTAATCTTTTGATATTTTTAATTGCTTTATATCTTATTAATTTAAGTTTGCCTCAGATCAATGAACGATTTTTCTCATTTTTCAAGGAAGATTCTAAACCCAAAGTTATTGCTGTTCTAAACGATTTGCGCAATGCCACCATTGGTTTTCTAAAAGCTCAGGTTATTTTAAGTACTATTACATATATATTGTGTTTAGTGGGACTTTTGATCCTAGGGGTTAAATATGCTCTTGTGATTGCTTTGTTAATTGTCATTGTAGATATTCTACCTATTTTGGGTACTGGTTCAGTTTTGGTCCCTTGGGGATTATTTAGTTTTACCCGGGGAGAATTCTTCCTTGGCTTTGGCTTAATCATTTTATTCCTTGTCATAACCGTGCTAAGAAAAATAATAGAACCAAAAGTATTAGGAGAGAGAATTGGTCTTGGACCTTTAGCTACTTTAATATCCATCTGGGTTGGGTTTAAGGTACTTGGAGTCTTGGGAATATTCCTAGCACCTCTCTTGATTATCTTCTATAAAGCTTTGGTAAAAGCCAAGGTTATCGAGTTTAGATTAAAAATATAAGGCTGAACAAAAATTGAATTCCTTAGCAAAAACCGGTTTTACCGGTTTTTTGCTTGAGTTCAGCTTCTAATGGGCCGATGTTCTCGCAGGTATTAGCTGCCTTGAATTCTATTCAGGTTTAGAATTAAGAGTTACTTTTTGATAAGTTTATACTTTATTAAGAAACAGTTAAGGGAAAATCAAGAGGAAAAGGGTAGAATATAATTAAGGAAGCTTCCATTTGGATAAAGGAGTGAAATAATGTGAAATTGAAGAAAAAAACAGCTTTAATTGCTAGCTTCACAATAGGGACTTTGCTTTTTGCTACGACAGCTTTCGCTGATCTGGCTAGTAAAAGCGGCTATGAGCAATTAAAAGATGGGGTAAAGATCGCCGCTGAGAAAATGACCAGTGAATATGACAGCTATACATTGGAAATGACAGCTGTGATCAAGAATAATGGTCGTGTTCTTGCCTCCGAGAACTCATTGGAGAAGATAGACCGCTTGCAAAATGCCCAGATTAGTGTAACTAACAACCAAAGACCTGATGGTAAAACTTTTTCTTCCACTGTTTATCAAGATAGTAAAGTGACTATTAGGGATAGCCATAATGAGAATAAGATTTACCAGATGGAGTATGAAACTGAAAGGGATTTATCCTTTAACCACAATCCCTTTGCTGAAGAAGAGGCTACTGATCTTGAAAGAATTGTGGATGCTTTAGTAGGTGGGTTACAAGATCATGTGATTGTCAAAGAAAATCCCGATGGTACTAAGGAATTATCAGGTTCATTATCAGAAATGCAAATCCCTACTTTAATCAACGCAGTATCTTCCTTTATGATTAAACAAACCTTTGACCACAATGACCCAAACTATCCTCGCTTAACCAAAGATATTGCTATTACCAAAGTTGATGGCTCAGCTTTGATCAATAGTGAAGGGGCTTTAGAAAGTATTTTAGGTACTGTCATGATTACAGGTAAAACTGCTCAAGGTGAAGTTCATGAATTAACTTTAGAGCTCTTGGGAGAGGTTTCAGATATCAATTCTACTGTAGTAGTAAAACCTGATCTCTCTGGTAAAGAGGTTGTTACTGAGCAAGTCAAACGTAATGGTGGAATCCAAAATCCTCAAAAATTCGTAGGTAACTTCAAGAGTGATATTATCGTCGAAGAAAATGGCAAACTTGTCAAAGCTGGGGAAAGAAAACTCCAAATAACCTCAATTTCTAATCAAGAGATTTCAGGTATTTATAAAGAAGAGATTCGTGAAAGGTTCCATCAAAGTTGCTTACGGGAGAGATAACTTCGTGGGGATAAAACTGAACTTTATAATTGTAATCATCTAAATACAGA
>JAAZLD010000423.1 GCA_012799495.1 Desulfitobacterium sp.
CCTGGTAATTCTTTATAGGAAATAAGCTCATCTAATTCCATTGCTGATGAACGGTTTACAAGATAATGGAGAATAAGAACTTGGGTCCCAAGTGGTATATCCTCTTCCGGGTTATTCTGATTGTAAAACTCACCAGTAGGATATTTAATCGCTAGTTTTTGTCCAATAAACTCAACGAGAACCTGATCCCCGTGAATTGGATATCTAGAATACTCCTCAATTTCTTTGAGAGATGCTTGTTGGAATTTTTCTAGTGCTATTTTGTGAGCCGCTGTATAATCCATCCTTTTCGCCCCTATCTTTCCACTTAAAAGTTAGACTTTTCTGATATTTAATTTCTTTTTCTCTTATATATTTCCTTCTTTTTCTCAATAAAAATATTTTTAATGACAAAAAGCCTAGGCTAAGCTAACTCTTGATAGGTTTTTTGCATTAGTAAAGCATCCTCTTCTAAATTTGGGCTTTCACAAATTACTATACCTTCTACAGCAAAGGTGTGGAAAGCTTTCATTAATTCCTTATATCGGAAATCAGAATCTTCCAGGATCAGATGCTTTCTCTCTCCTTTAGGACCATATTCAATCCCTGACACATGAAAGTGGGCGTTTTTTATAAATCCATCTCCTAAAGATTCTGCTGCCGACTCTAAGAGCCAACAAAATTCATCATAGGTATTTATATCCCCACCACTTCGAGCATGTAAATGGCTAATATCTATACAAGGCAGTACTCCAGGGATTTCTTTTGCTAGAGCCAAAGTCTCCTCTAAAGAACCAAATTGAGAAGGTTTGCCAGTGGTTTCTGGTCTGAGAATAACCTCATTGTTTTCAGAATCAAGAATTTCCCTAACCTTGATTAGCTCCCGTGCCGTCCGTTCAAAAACAATTTCTGGAGAATCATCATGATTAAATGCCGGATGAAAAATCACGCTGCGAACTCCTAATATCTTGCCAATTCGAGCACTATGCAAAAGTCGCTCACCGCTAGCTACTACTTTCTCCGGCTCTTTGGAGTTAAAATTAATCCAATATGGAGCATGACAACTTAAGGCAATATTTTCTTCTATCGCCACCTTAGCCACTATTTCCGCTTTGGTTTCTCCCATGCGCACTCCTTGAACAAATTCTACCTCCATAGCGTCTAACCCTAGTTGGCGCACACGACGTACACCTTCTTCTGTAGCTCGTTTTTTGCTTGATACGGGTATCCCGGCTGTTCCAAATAATAAGGGCAATTAAATTCCTCCTCTATTTTCCCATACTTATAATTAGTAGGATATCATTTTCCTAATCAAAGGCCAACTTTTCAGTATCTATCTGATACTCAAATCTATTTAACACTTAAGTATAAAGCTAACACATAATGTTATTTCCTCTAGCACAAACTATAATACCTTGAATTTAATTCAAGGTTTAAAGTGATAAAAATGTTTAACAAGGAGGAAGAGATATGGCAAGAAATCGGCGTAGTATTATGTCACCTGAGCTGAAACAACAGATTGCTCAAGAGCTTGGCTTTGCTAATACTTTGAGCCAAGAAGGGTTTGGTGGTGTTTCCTCGCGGGATTGTGGAAATATGGTTAAAAAGGCTATCGAAATTGCCCAACGTAACATGATGGGTGGTATGTCCTAAGAAAGTACTTAGGACATAAGAAGAACTAGGTGGCTCTACTTAGGCCACCTAGTTCTTTTATATACAGTATCTTATTACTTGGGTGTGTAACTATATCAATTTATTTTACCATTTATCAATCTAGTGGAAATCTACTTCTATAGTCCTGGCAGCTGGTCGGCAATCTTTGAGAAAGCTTAGTTCCAGGACTCCATTTTTATAACTGGCATGGGCACCATCTGCTTTAACAGTAGCCGGCAATGTAAGAGTACGCCTAAATTTCCCATAATATCTTTCGGAGCGATAGCTTGAACGCCCTTCTTTTCCGGAACTTCTTTTAATCTCTCCACTAATAGTCAAAAGATTTTCATCTACTTCAATATGAAGGTCTTCCTTTTTTTCCAGTCCTGGAATTTCCGCAGTAACGAGTACCTGATCTGCTGTTTCCTCCACATCTACTCGGTACAAATATTGGGAGAGGTCTTCTTGACCTCTTCCTCCCAAGAAAGAGGGCTCCATTTCCTGTAAGTAGCGATTAAACATCCCAAAAGGATCGTAAGGGATCAATGGCATATTTCTCACCTCACTAAGATTTTAATCTAAATCTTAGTATCTCACTGCATAAGGAAATCATGCACTAAAATATTCTAAGCTTATCCCTTTAGACTTACTTATGAAACAAGCTTTAACCCAATAGCTCCTCCCAAAACCAAGGCTATGAAAAAGATTCTCTTCCATTCTTTGGGCTCGCCATAGAAGATCATCCCCAAAATCGCTCCACCTGATGCCCCAATTCCTGTCCATATGGCATAGGTTGTCCCCATGGGCAGGGATTCCATAGCCAGGCCAAGGAAAAAAAGACTGCCACCAAATGTTCCTAGTAATAATAGTAGGGAAAGAAGATTGCGATCCCGGTGTAGTTTATTAATAGATGTAACACCTAGCATTTCAAAAATCCCTGCTACTAATAAAGCAACCCAAGC
>JAAZLD010000424.1 GCA_012799495.1 Desulfitobacterium sp.
AGCTTAGGAAGAGGTCCATGGCGTAATTATCTGTTAGTCCGGAAATATAATCTACTACAGCTTTTTCTTCGTCACCTTCTGCCCATTCAATGTATTCTTGGGGAAGGAGATGGAGATTTTTTTTATAGTGGTGGAAAAGAGCTTGGACCACATATTCCCCTTTGCGTCGCTCTTCTTTTAAGGCGGGGCTGCTATATACTTTTTCGAACATAAAGCTCCGGAACTCTCCCATAGCTTCTGCAACAATGGCTGATTGCTGAATAGTGGGCTGATTAAGTGAGCTTTCGATCATATCTTCTACCATGGTGGTAATCATTTGGCTGGGATTTTCCCCTAAGATTTTAACTACTTTTTCAGGTAAATCCCCTTTGCTAATAAGTTTTCCACGCAAAGCATCGTCATAGTCGTGGCAGAGGTAAGCGATTCTGTCACCGATTTTGACGATTTGCCCCTCCAATGTATAAGGTGTGCCTTTTCCTGTATGATTTAGAACTCCATCCAAAACTTCTCCTGTGAGATTAAGTCCTTTACCTTCTTCCGTAAGGGTAGTAAGGACCCGGATAGATTGTTCATTATGCTCAAAATGGCCGATAAGCTTGGCTATTGCCTCCTCTCCCACATGGCCAAAGGGAGTGTGCCCTACATCATGGGCTAAAGCGATTGCTTCAATAAGATCCTCGTTAAGGCGCAAACCACGGCCGATTGTGCGAGAGATTTGGGAGACTTCCAAGCTGTGGGTCATCCTTGTCCGATAATGATCCCCGCTGGGAGATATATAGACCTGAGTTTTATGTTTAAGGCGCCGAAAAGGCTTACTATGTAAAATTCGATCCCGGTCCCTTTGGTATTTGGTGCGGATGGAGCATTCCTCTTCTTCCCGCTCCCTTTTAGCCTCACTGCTTTTAGTGGCATAGGGGGAGAGTCTTTCCCATTCTTCTTTTTCATACTCTTTTCGTATCTCTAACACAAAAAACTCCTCCTTTAGAACCGTTGGGACAGATTAGAGATCTTTTTTTAGATACTTCTTTTAAGAAGTTAGAGATCTCTTAATTATTTTGAGATAACCTCTTTGCGAAAAAAGGCTAAAAAGGCTTGAAGTAAATTATACCTAAATTACCTATTCTATTCAATTTCTAGAAGATCTCTGTTCTTTTCCCTTTAAGTCTTCCTGTAAATATTCCTGTAAATATTCCTGTATATTCCTGTAAATATTCCTGGACTATAAAAAAGAAGAGCATCTAAGTAGTACACATAATTAAAAAGAACGGCTAAATTCATGAGTAATGGAAAAGGACAGCCCCAAAGTTTTAATTAAAACCCAGGGCTGTCTTTATCTTTATATTTATAAGGTAGAGAAAAAGTTATTAAGGTTTTTCATTTCGGAGTTAGATTGTTTCTGAGTTCTTTTGCTTATTTACTGGTATTGCTGTTACCAAGATTCAGCTTATTCAGTCCTATGCTAAGAAGCAAGGCACCAAGGGAGATAATTCCTACGGATAAGCCTATTTCGATTAGGGAGGGGAGATAGCTTCCTGTGTCTCCAAACATTACCGGTCCCGGTAAATTCAGAAGAGGGTTAAATAGTTCTGTCTGTAAGAGGTTGGATTTGACAAGGTAAATGGCTGCAAGAGCTAATACTGCCCCTAGGACTACACTGCTTCCTTTTGAGGAACCTTTGATTTTTCCTAAGAGTAGGATTGCTGCCACTAATGCTACTATTTCTAGCCAGAACATTACTGCTCCCTTACCGGCTACCAGCCATATCATGGCTTCATAGCCGCTACCTGCTCCGGGGTAAATACCCATGAGTACTTCTCCTACCAC
>JAAZLD010000425.1 GCA_012799495.1 Desulfitobacterium sp.
CTCCTTCCCATCAACTCCTCTTAGATCTAATCGCTGAATATACCCCGGAAAAAGCCTCAGAAATCTGCGAGGTTCCAGCAGAAGATATTCGGAAACTAGCCTTAATGTATGGGGAAACAGATCCTGCCATGATTAGATTGACTCAAGGAATTCAACGCTATTACCAAGGTCATCTCTCTTGTCGGGCACTGATAACTCTTGGAGCGATCACAGGGAATATCGGTAAACGTGGTGCCGGGGTTTCCTGGGCTGGTGGAACACTCTTTAAATTGATTGGTGGCCTCCCACCCAGCTGGGCGGCACCGAACCCTAACGTAGAAACAAAGAAGCTCCCTGGAACACAACTTTACGATATTATCCCCAATGAAGACCCCTACCCCGTTAAGAGTCTCTGGCTATTTAGTTATGGTATGGGTACTCAAGCTCCTCTCCTTGATCGTTTATATAATGAAGTATTCCCAGCCTTAGATCTGATTGTCGTGTCTGAGCAAGTCATGACACCTGTCACCAAATACGCTGACTATGTCCTACCGGTTACTTCATACTTTGAAGAAGAGTGCGATGTGGTAGGTGCTTGGTCTAATCTTTATCTGCAATTCCGTAAGCAAGCTATTAAACCTATGTGGGAAGCAAAAACAGACTGGGATTGCATGAGAGAATACGCCGCGAAGATGGGCTACGGTGAGTATTGGCAAATGACTCAACAAGAGAGTGCTGAATACATTGTGAAAAATTCCCCTGATCCCATTATCAGTGGAACAAATCTCGATGAACTGAGGGAAAAGGGAGTAGTTTGGGCTAATCAACCGGAAGACTTTGTTCCTTTTGAGGATAAAAAGTTTAATACAGCTCATGGTAAAATCGAACTCTATCAGGATTTTCTTACTGATTTCGGGGAAGCTTTGCCTGTTTATAAGGAACCTATTGAGAGTAACCGCAATAAAAAAGCCGAGAAATATCCCTTGACCTTTATGAATACTCACTCTGTATTCTCCGTCCACGGTCAACATGTGGACTTGCCCTGGATTCTCGAAGCTCGTCCTGAGCCACGGATGGAAATGAGCCCTGTAGATGCTAAAGCTCGTAATCTAGAAGATGGAGATTTAGTGGAAGTATTTAATGATAGAGGTAAGTTTAAAGTCAAAATTCAAATATCTGAAGGGATTAAACCAGGCTGTCTGAACCTATATCAAGGCTGGTGGCCGAAGCACTTCCCTGATGGAAGTCACTATGGTTCCTTGCTCCACATGGAAATTAACCCTGCTCAAGATGCAGTTATCGAGACGAACTTTGCTCCATATGACAACTTAGTAGAAGTTAAAAAGGCTTAAGGGGGGATAAAAAATGGCTAAAAAAATGGGATTTGTAATTAATACTAAACGCTGTGTTGGATGTAAGACTTGCACTGTAGCTTGTAAAATGGAAAATCATGTTGCGCCAGGATTGGCACGTATTCGTGTTCTTGATGGTCATCAAGAACAGGTATTTGATAAACCCACGGGAACCTACCCCAATCCAAAACTGGAATTTGTACCAATACCTTGCCAACATTGTGATGATCCTCCTTGCGTTCCTGTTTGCCCAACTGGTGCCTCTAAGAAAAAGGAAGATGGAATCGTCTATGTAGAAATGGAAGATTGTATAGGCTGTGCTGCCTGTGTAGCCGCTTGTCCTTATGACTCACGCCAAATGGATGATGAAGCTAAAAAAGTAGATAAGTGTACTCTTTGTATGCATAGACTAGAGGAAGATAAAGCTCCTATGTGTGTTTATTGCTGCCCAGGTAGAGCCATAGTTTATGGGGATTTAAATGACCCTAATTCAGATGTGGCAAAATTGGTTAGCAGCCAACCGGTTAAGCAAATGAAAGAGGACCAAGGCACTGGACCAGCTGCTTACTATATCTTACCTTAATATAGAATAAATCCTAATGAAGAGTTAAATCCTATAGTTTCCCAGTCTTGATTAAATAGCCTCAGGTGGAGAGAGCAACTCTCCATCTTGAGGCATTGAAGAAAATTAATTGATAAAATATTATGGAGGTGGTAATGATGAGTACCTTAGAAGAGGCAAAGAAAGTTGCTCAAGTGCGAAGTAGTGTTTACTCCTTATTATCTCAATGTTTTTTTCAGCCCTCTGAGGAGTTACTAGCAAGTATTATCCAAGGTGATTTTGGAGAGTTCTTAGAAAACACAGTGGGTATTCTTGATGGAGAAAAAGTGGGAAGAGAAATAGTTAGATTAAAAGATTTTAGTGCTCAAGCAAAAGAAAAGTCAGCTGAAAAAACATTACAAGATATGAAAGTAGAATACAATCGCCTTTTCGTCGGTCCCGGACATTTGTTAGCACCTCCTTATGAATCTGTATACAAAACAAGAAATGATGATAATAAAAAAGGTGTAGTCATGGGAGATGACACTATCGCAGCTAAAAAGTTTTATCTTCAAGCAGGTCTAGAGATCGATGATAACTTCAAGGACTTGCCAGATCATATTGCTGTAGAGCTTTACTTCATGAGCTATCTTTGTAATCTTGAGTTTCTAAGTGCCGATGAAGGAGAGGATGGCATAGCTCAAACCTCTAACATCAAGGAACTGCAGAACGAGTTCCTTAAATCCCACTTAGGAACGTGGATTACTGAATTTTCACAGGCCGTAGCTACTCAAACTAACTCAGAATTTTATCGTGGTATGGTAAAGATCACAGAAGAATGGGTAATGTCGGAAATAAAAGAGCTTGACTAATCAGATTGGGACTCAAGCTCATTATATAGAAAACAAGAACACTCCTTAACTTATTTGCTAGGGAGTGTTTTATATTAGATGTTAGGTTAAGATATAGGATTTCGCCATGGAAAGTAGTGGAAGGAAAACAATGAAAAGGTAGAGTGTTCTAATTAAGCGTATTTTATGAAGTGCATTTTATATAGTAGTGCAAGTAAATAGAAAGCTAGTGAAGTCGGAGTAGGTTAGCTATAAGTGGCCTTTTCCTGTAAAATGTAAGTTGAAAGTATGTAATTA
>JAAZLD010000426.1 GCA_012799495.1 Desulfitobacterium sp.
ACTGCTGGAAAGATCGTACAGAATTAAAAGGTCTGATTGGTTATCTTCCGGGAGAGCTTCATTTTATGGAGGGACTCACTGGCCAAGAGTTTTTAGATCTGATTGAGGGAATGCACGGAAATGACCCTGAGATAAAAAAACGCCAAATCACCCTCCTCCACTCTCTTGAACTTGATCCCCGGCAAAAGATTTACAAAATGTCAAAAGGAATGAAACAAAAACTAGGAATAGTCTCCGCTTTTATGCTAGACTCCCCTATTCTTATACTAGATGAGCCAACCTCCGGCCTCGATCCACTGATGCAAAGAACTTTTCTAGAATTGATCCTCGAAGCTAAAAAACGGGGCAAGACTTTTTTTATATCCTCCCACCATTTTTCCGAAATTGAAAAGACCTGCGAAAAAGTAGGTATTATTCGCGATGGCAAGCTCCTTGCCGTTCAAGATATTACCTTTTTAAAGAAAAAAGAACGCCAAACTTTCGATGTGGAAGTTGCCGGAGAAAAAGATGCTGAAGTTCTACGAGAAAGTGGCTTAAAACTTAAACCTCTTGGTGAGCGGGAGTTTAGGATTTGTGTTGATGGAGAGCAAGACTCATTATGGAAAACTCTTGCCCAAGTTCAAGTGAAAGGGTTTAAACAAGGTTTTCTTGAGCTGGAAGAAGCTTTTATGGATTTTTATAGCTCAAGTTAAGGGGGAGATACCTTTGAATCGAGCATTATTTCGTACAATGATTAAACAAAATGGCAAGAAAATTGCCAAATTCTCAACGGGAATTATACTTTATGAATTGCTTTTAACCGGTGTCTACCCTGCTATTTCCAAGAACACAGCAATAACAGAAATAGCTGACTCCATCCCCTCTGCAGTAAAGTCTGTATTTGGAGTATCTGAAGATGCACGCACTGATACCTTTGAGGCTTTTATCTCGGCTCAATTTTTCGCACGGATTTATGCAATGCTGATGATCTTATATAATGTGAACACTGCTAACGAACTTTTAGCAAAAATGGCGGATGACGGCTCTCTTGCTTTTATCCTAGCTACTCCTGTTCCCCGAGATGAAATTCTTACTACTCAAGCCTTGGTCCTCCTCTTTGGAAATGCTCTTATGACTCAAGCTACCCTCCTAGGTTTATTACATGGAAGTCGGCGCTTCGAAATCCCTATCGATGAAAGTAAATATCTTAGCTTTGGCTTCCTCAGTTTTACTTTTTTCTCTTTTATCGGTCTCTATAGCCTATTCTTGTCCGCTTTATTTGCTAAAAGCGAAATCTCGTTCTCGATTGCCGCAGGGTTGACACTAGCCTTTTATGCCTTGGATGTAGCGGGAGGACTTAGCGACAACTTTTCTTGGGTTCGCAAATTCTCTCTCTTTCAGTGCTATCGGCCCCAGGAAGCCTTAGAGGGAACAGAGAAGTCCTTCTGGAAAATCACAGGCCTTACTATAGGTTCCTATATTCTTCTCAAATTAGGGATAAGAGCATTTAATGAAAAGGATCTGCCTCTTTAAGTAAATACAAGGATCTCACTAAGGTGGGAATCTTGATATTTGCTGGTG
>JAAZLD010000427.1 GCA_012799495.1 Desulfitobacterium sp.
CGGGTAAGTTATACATCTTTTTACCCTCCCCCACTTCTTTATTATCTTCTGACCTTAGTCAATATTTTCTCCCCGTGCTTACTCACGAAAGTTCTCTGACCTTACCAATTAAACCACCACTAACTTAAAGGCTAAGTTTTTTAGTCCCGAAATTCCGGGTAAATATCCAGGGGGGAGTCTTCTCCGTAATGAACATAAGTCATAGTTAGTCCCTGGGGTGGTGCTGTGGGACCGCCTAATGTGCGATCTTGGGAAGTAATAATCTTAGGTATTTCTTCTGGCTGAATCCGCTCTTTGCCGACATAGATTAAGGTTCCCGCGATAATTCGCACCATATTATAAAGAAAACCATCTCCAATACAGGTAATCCTTATTTTATGTGCTTCTTTCGTTACCCGACAAATATATAAATTACGCTCAAAGGTTTTACTACTTCCACCTACAGCACAAAAAGCCTTAAAATTATGTCTCCCTTCTAAGTAACCAGCAGCCTCCTGCATTTTAGAGTAATTTAAGGGTAGTGGTTCATGAGCAGTATAGAGGCGGCTAAATACATCAACAATAGGGGAGTTATCTATTAAATAATCATACCGTTTCCAACGAGCTTTAAAACGAGCATTGAATTCAGGTTCTACTTCTTGAGCTTCCAATACTCGTATATCCCGAGGAAGCATACTATTGAAAGCTTTCGGAATCTTATCTATGGGGATACGTGCTTTGGTATGGAAGTTAACCACTTGGCCAGCTGCGTGAACTCCTGTGTCAGTACGACCTGCAGTGGTAAGAGAAACCTCTTCTTCTACTAGTTTTTGCCATGTTTTTTCCAAAGTTCCCTGGATAGTGGGTCCGTGAAACTCTGGTTGGCGCTGAAATCCATGATATTCTGTACCATCATAAGCTATTGTTAAACGAATATTTCTCATTATGTTCAATTCCTTAAATTAAAATATCCACGATAATTTTATCATATTAAAACTTCCGTTCAAGGCTTCATGAAAGCCAATGGCTATTTCTCTTCAATTCCCTTTCCCATTCCCCTGCACAAATCAACCACTCACCCTTTGAAGGATTTCTTACTTTAATTTCATCTAACCCATTACCCCTCAAAACATTCCTCTAAAACCATACTTTTATCTTTTCATCCCAAATTTATTTCCCTAGCTATTCCCTTTTGATAGAATACATTATAAATTATTCAATCTCCGTAATAAATTGGACAAAGGAGAGAAAGTTTTCACATTGATCTTTCTGTAACGTAGGGTAGGTTTCATGAAGGAGGGATACTCATGAAAGAAAAACATTTAGAGGCTTTATTAAAAGAGGAGCGGGTTTTTTCACCTTCTGAGGAATTTTCCCAACAGGCAGTGATTCAAGATCCCAGTATATATGACCAGGGTCAAGATTACTTAAGTTTTTGGGAAGAACAAGCAAAAAACCTCTCTTGGTTTAGCCCTTGGGAAAAAACACTCCAATGGAATCCTCCCTTTGCCCAATGGTTCATCAATGGCAAGCTTAACGCCTCCTACAATTGTTTAGATCGTCATCTTAATGATTGGCATCGCAATAAAGCGGCCTTGATCTTTGAAGGGGAAATGGGAGATAGCCAAGTTTTAACTTATCAGGATCTTCATCGAGAAGTATGTAAATTTGCTAATGTTCTTAAATCCCTAGGTGTAAAGAAGGGGGATCCGGTAACTATCTATCTACCTATGATTCCTGAGGCTATCATTGCCATGCTAGCCTGTGCCCGTATTGGTGCCCCTCATAGTGTAGTCTTTGGAGGGTTTAGTTATAATTTCTTACGAGATCGAGTCCAGGAAGTTCAATCTAAAGTTGTTATAACTGCTGATGGAGGTTTTCGCCGCGGGAAAACTATTCCCTTAAAAGTAAATACGGACTTGGCTTTATCTGATGTGGACTGTGTAAATAATGTCATAGTGGTAGAGCATACTAAAGAAAAGGTTCATATGGAGGAAGGCTGGGACCTTTGGTATCATGAGGAAATGGCCAAAGCCCCTCGTATTTGCCCTCCTGAGCCTATGGATTCTGAAGATACTCTCTTTATTCTTTATACAAGTGGTACAACAGGAGAACCCAAAGGGGTAGTTCATTCTACCGGGGGCTATCTTACAGGAGTGAGTACCACCCATCGCTGGATTTTTGATCTTAAGGAAGAGGATGTCTACTGGTGCGCTGAAGATATCGGCTGGATAACTGGTCATTCCTATGTTGTTTATGGTCCTTTAGCTAATGGAGCTACTGTCTTAATTTATGAAGGGAGCCCAGAGTATCCTCATCGTGGTCGATATTGGGAAATTATCGAAAAATACCAAGTCTCTATTTTCTACACCTCTCCAACGGCCATTCGTACTTTCATGAAATGGGGTCCTTATTACCCCCAAAAGATAGATCTTTCTAGCCTACGCTTACTAGGATCGGTAGGTGAACCGATCAATCCAGAAGCTTGGGTATGGTTCCACAAATATATTGGTAGCGGAAAGTGCCCTATAGTGGATACCTGGTGGCAAACAGAAACAGGTATGATCATGCTGACACCTTTACCAGGTATTACGAACTTGAAGCCCGGTTCCTGCACAGTCCCCTTCCCCGGCGTCAAACTCGAAATTGTAGACAAGAATGGGGACCCAGTCCCTTATGGAGAAGGAGGGTATTTAGTTATTAAGGAGCCCTGGCCGGCAATGTTTCGCAATATTTATGGGAATCCGGAGTTTTTACAAAAGACCTATTTTGAGCATTGGCCTGGAGTTTACTTTACAGGGGATGGAGCTAAATGGGATAAGGATGGATATTTCTGGGTCCTAGGCCGGGTAGATGATGTAATCAATGTATCCGGTCGCCGTCTTGGTACTATGGAAGTAGAAAGTGCTCTGGTGGATCATCCCTTAGTAGCTGAAGCTGCTTGTGTGGGTATCAAACATGAGCTAAAAGGTCAAGCATTAGTAGCTTTTGTGGTCATGAAAGAGGGAGTTCAAGGAACACCTGGTCTTGGAGATAATCTGAAAAACCATGTAGTAAAAAAGATTGGAGCCTTGGCTCGCCCAGATGATATTCATTTCACAACAGAGCTCCCCAAAACCCGGAGCGGAAAAATCCTCCGCCACATTCTAAGAGATATCGCCGAAGGAAAAACTATTGGAGATACTACCATCGTAGCTGACTCCTCGGTAGTTAATTCTCTCCAATCTAACTATAGAAGATAAATACAATAAGAAACGTGATTTTAATAGAATGCAAATGAATGAAATTAAATATAAAACTATTGTGTATAAGTACTATAATCGAATAATGCCTTCAATACTCTTAAAGAAGGAGTGCCTATGACTAAAAGTGTACGTGGATGGACCGTCACCTTGGCTAGTTCCGGCATTAACCTGGCCTTAGGGGTTCTTTACACTTGGAGTGTCTTTGCCGTAGCTCTGACAGAAGATTTAGCCTGGTCTAACATGGCTGCCTCCTTACCTTTTGCTTTAGCCTGTGCCATTATTGCTCTTATGGTGGTTCCAGGAGCCTTATTGCAGGAACGTCTTGGCCCCCGTTGGGTAGCCACTCTTGGAGGGGTTTTGGTGGGGGGAGGGCTGATTTTAAGTAGTTTAGCAAACTCTTTGCCTATTCTTACATTTACCTTTGGGGTTTTAGGAGGTTTAGGTATTAGTTTGTGTTATTCTTCTACTACCTATGCTGCCGTCAAATGGTTCCCAGACTCCAAAAAAGGACTAATCTCCGGGATTTTAATAACAGCCTTTCCTCTAGCTTCTCTATATCTTGCCCCTCTCACAAATACCTTAATCGCCAAATACGGAATTAATGGGGCTTTTCGTATCGAAGGGCTAAGTTTCCTCATTGTTATTGTCCTTTTAGCCCAAGTTTTAGCTGTTCCCTTTATTATTAAATTTGTCATACCTTCCTCAGAAAATCCCAACAATTCTGGAACTAAACCAAGTCCTCTAACCAATCAAAGTTCACAGCTTGAAGCTAATTCTACTTCACAAGCTAGAAATTCTACTTCAAAGAACTTAAAAAATTACAGTTGTCGAGAAATGCTTATGGATGGCCGTTTTTACTTGCTCTGGCTCATGCTTGCCGCTGGAGCAACAACAGGCCTTATGATCATCAGTCAACTCTCCATTATCACGAAAGTACAAACTGGTACCTCCTGGGGTTTTCTCATGGTAGCCCTTCTAGCTATTTTTAATGCAAGTGGCCGGATTCTAGTAAGCCGGATCTCCAACCTTATGGGGCGAAACTGGACTATGAGTATCTTCTTTACTCTCCAGGCGATCAATATGCTAACCTTTGTTCTTAATAAAAGTCCCATTCTCTTAGGCCTAGGAGCAATCATAACGGGATTATGCTATGGTTCTTTGCTCTCACTCTTTCCTTCTGTTATCTATGATTTTTTTGGTAAAAAGAATAGCAGAGCCAATTATGGCCTTCTTTTTACTGCTTGGGGAGTGGGAGGAATTTGCGGCCCCCTAATTGCAGGAACTGTCGTAGATCTGACAAATAGCTATTTTTACGCTTATGTTATCGCGGCTTGCCTCTGTCTTTTAGCTGCTTTCCTGACTATATTTCTAAAAGATGAGCCTATACTTTTGTGGAAGTAGGTGGAAAGCAACACCTATTATGTAAAAGAATTACCCCCGAAGGCTTTGCCTCGGGGGTATAAATTTTTATATAACCTTTGACATCTAACTTTAAGCCAATTCAATAAGGTTTTACACTAGTTCAAGCAGAACCATTTCTGCTCCGTCACCACGACGGGGCCC
>JAAZLD010000428.1 GCA_012799495.1 Desulfitobacterium sp.
GAGAACGTTCTTAAATGCATGATAGGGTTCTTCGATAGGTACACGGACAACAGGTTCTTTAAGGAACTCTTCCCAAGGTTTAGGTTCGATACCTAAGTCTGCTAACATGCCATATTCATCATTTGCCCATTCTTCATAGGCTTGACGATACAAGTCATCAATGGTTTCATCCCATTTTTCCCAAGGAACATCTTTCAATAATGGGTTATATTTATCGCCAACACCTAAACGGTTTGCTAATTGGGTGTATACCCATTCTCTAGCCCGAACTTCACCTGGAGGATCAACAGCTTTTTGGCTATAAACGAAGTAGTTACGCATTCCACCAGGAGCGGAGACGAAGCGTTGGGAGTTCAAGAGATAGTTGTCAGTGGTTTCAAACATATGAACAGGACCTGGTAATACAATATCCATCCATTGAGCTGTAGGTTGGTTCATATGCCAACCAAAGCCCCATGAGAAGTGAACTTTAGCTGCAGCTTCTAGACGTTTGTTAACATGGTGGATATTATTGAGCCAGTTGTTCTCAAAGACGAACATTTGAATATTTGGTAGTGGGCTCTCTGGAGGACAACCGATAGCACGGCGATACTCATCTTCGGTAATCTTACCTTCTTCATAATCTTCTCTAAGGAGAACTGCTTCCGCCCATTTATTGTTGTTCAAGCAGACAGGAGCTGTATACTCTGGGGGAGCTTTCTGGAAGTCCGCTTGAGGAATAGGTAGTCTGGAAGGAGTAACAAGAGTACAACCAGTTTCACAACCGCCAGGAATGGTCAAGTTACCAGTCATGGATTGGAGAAGCATAGCCATAGATGCAGAGTACTCACCACAATGTCTCTTAGCTGCACCATAGTGGTATTGTAAGTGAACTGGCTTGCTCTTAGCATAGAGGCGAGCAAATTCACGAATGGTTTCTGCAGGTACGGCAGTGATTGGTTCAGCCCATTCAGGACTCTTCACTTCACCATCTTCTCCACCCATTACATAGTTGCGGAATTTAGCAAATCCTTCTGGTTCTACGTTTTCAGCTACATATTCATGGTCATAGAGATCTTCTTCAAAGAGTACTTGAGCAACAGCTAGCATCATAGCTAAGTCAGTTCCTGGACGAATGGGAATCCATTGGTCTGCTAGAACTTCAGCACTCATGGTATATACTGGGTCAATAACGATAATGGGAATTCCTTTTTCTTTAGCTAGTTTCATATAGTAAGAAACTTGTCCG
The DNA here is from genome assembly GCA_012799495.1 of Desulfitobacterium sp. Lineage (GTDB taxonomy): Bacteria > Bacillota > Desulfitobacteriia > Desulfitobacteriales > Desulfitobacteriaceae > Desulfitobacterium. Next base: position 1,229 of record JAAZLD010000428.1, read on the forward strand.
AACCATCCCACTAGAGGATTGTGAGCCCATAAAACAATCAGGTTGGAGTTAAAGAGGTCTGGAGCTTCGTATCCAACACAGGGATTTGGCTCATCTTCCGTTGGGAACATAGCTTTCACTAAGTCATAACCTAAATGGAATTTCTCCCCGGCTGTGTGTCCTGAGGTAGAGTGGTCTCCCCAGCAAGCTACGCCAGCTTTAATGTATGGTCCAAGAGGGAAACTGGAGGATGTGAAGAAGGAATATTGAGTATGAATAATACTATATGGTCCATAGAGATCGATAACTTCTTTAATTTTCTCGGCAATGGTGTCTAAGGCTTCATCCCAGGAAATCCGCTCAAAGTGGCCATTTCCAAAACCTTTTCCACCTACTCTTTTCATAGGGTAGATAATCCGTTGGGGTGAATACATTTCATCTTTCCAAGCATGGCCCATAGTACAAGGACGAGCTTGAATTAACCCTTGGTTAAAACCCTCATCCCCAACATCCTCACGACCAGCACCTTTGTTAATGGAGTTATCAGGTTCGAAGGCTACAATCTTGCCATCTTTAACACGGCTCTTTACAATACAAGCCGCATCCCAGCAACCGTTTTGCCAACAAGTATGATAAAATACCTGTTCGTCTTCGTGTTGCTTCTTCAGTTGTTCGAGAACTTTTTCATTACTCAAAGTATATACCTCCCTTTGTATTTTGGAATACGCCCTAATATATATGCATAAACCGTGCCAACATAAAAACCCGATTTCACAAGGGTTTGCGCAAAAAAGAACTAAGAGAATTTCCCAATCTAGAGAATCTAAAAATGAGAAACCTCTTAGTTCTTGATTTTATGCCCTTTTAATGGTCTATTTCTTAGAGTCCAAAGACTTTTCTTTAGTACTTTTTCTTTAGTACTTTTTCTTTAGTACATTAACCTTAGTACTTTATGTTGTATTGTTTTAGTTTCCGATAAACTGTAGAACGACCTAAGCCTAATATTTCCGCTGCTTCCTTTACATTATTTCCTGCTTGTTGCATGGCATCTTTAATAGCCTGAGCTTCAATCTTCTCCATATTAGAAAGTTCATCAATAGATTTTACCCCTTCTTCTTCACTAGATGACTTTCTTAACCTAGAAGCATCCATCATTTCTTCTGGCAAATGGTTTAATCTAATGGTATTTCCTGTAACCATAGCAAGTGCGTATGTTATCACATTCTTAAGCTGGCGTACATTACCAATCCAATCATACTTTAAAAATAGATCGCATACTTCCGGGCTTAAGACTGGATACTTCTTAATACCTGCATCTTCACATTTTTGTTTGATAAAGTATTTAGCTAATCTAATAACATCTTGCCCCCGCTCCCGTAAGGGTGGAATACTCATCTTAAATACAGCAAGTCTAAAATAGAGATCTTCTCGGAATTCTTTATTAAGGACCATATTCCATAAGTTTTTATTTGTAGCGGCAACAACGCGAAAATCTACGGGAATGTACTTACTACCACCAACTCGCATAATCTGCTTATCTTCTAATACTCGCAAAAGGATAGGTTGGAGTTCTAAGGGCATTTCTCCAATCTCATCTAAAAACAAGGTTCCTCCATGGGCAAGTTCGATTTTTCCCACTTTACCCCGGCGTTCTGCCCCTGTAAAGGAGCCACCTTCATAACCGAATAGTTCACTTTCGATTAAGTTACGTGGAATAGATGCACAGTTGATTGCTATAAAAGGTCCGTCCGGCCTACTTTCCTCGTGAATAGCCCGGGCAAAGAGTTCTTTACCTGTTCCGCTTTCTCCGATCAATAAAATACTGCCATCGTGTCGTGCTACATTACGAGTTTTATTGATAGCCATCTGAATGGAACTGCTTTTCCCTAGAATTGATGCGAAAGGATCATTTTTTCTTTCAGGCTGTTTCTCGGAACTTTTTTTATCATAGCGGATTTTCCTGATTCGCAGATAAACACCATTGGGCTTTTCATTGTTTTCATTATATAGAGGTTCTATATCTACTTCATAGTTTTGGGTAGAATTTAAAGTAACTTCGTATTTAATAATGGACTTTCCATTTTCTAAGACATCTTTAATAGGGAGTTTCTTATTAGATAGTTTTCTAAAAGGCATACCAAAGGCTTCTTTTTCTTTGAGCTTAAAAAGATCTGCAGCTACACGGTTAATATAGGCAATATTCATTGCCTGATCTAAAATAATACAACCTTCTCCGATAACTTCCATAGTGCTTTTCAGAGTTTTACTAGCTAAACTAAGTAAATAACTTTGTTTTTTCAAACGTAGCTTATTTTCGATAGCTAGTCCTGCAGAAATAACCCAGCTAAGGAGGTTTGTTTGGAGGAATTGCTTTTCAGGGGAAGCCACACTGACCACCAGCAAAACACCCAAAACATTACCATGCTCGTCCATGATAGGGGTACCTGAACCAATATTATCTACTACCGCATCACAATAATAATAGGGCCCAATAAGTTGTACTGGTTTTCTTAAATTAATACACAAGCTATGGCAATTAGTGCCAATTTCTTCTTCTGTCCATATGGCACCAGGTACAGCATTAATGGCTTCAAGACTTTCGATTTTCTTTTTTTCTCCTGCCGAAAGAATTAGGATTCCATTTTCGTCCGTTAAGGACATAGTGTAATTTGAAGCTGTCAATAAATCTAGGTTCATATTCATAAATTCATAAACAGCATTTATTAAATCCTTTTTATCCCGGTACAGTGCTTTTAGTTCTCTAGGCTTGAGATTCCTTCCTAATATTTTTTGATAAGGATCTACTCCATAGTTTTTGGAACGAATCCAGGAGTCTGCTATTTCAGGATACATGTAAAGGGAATCATGGGGATCTATTCCATCCTTTAGAAAACGTTCCTTACAGGCTTCAACAGCTTGCCAGCGAGTTCTATCCATTTCCACAACAAATTCTTTGATCACATTTTCCTCGGCCTGATGACATAAATTAAGACCTCTCAAAATTTCGAAGTTCTTAGCTTCTATCATTTCCACTATAATTCCCCCTATAAACTTCTACAAAATTTACTTTACCCTTTAGTTTAAATTTAAGTAAGATATTTTTCTATAAATTATAATTTTTTTATTAAGAATAAAAA
>JAAZLD010000429.1 GCA_012799495.1 Desulfitobacterium sp.
GACCTCCTTACAAAACATAGATTATCAATAGATGTAATGTAGGGAGGTATTTTATGGCTGTCTTTGATACAGGACCTATTGATAATAGGGAGATGCCACGTACTACTGGGCTGACTATTCGCTTATTTAATACTGGTAGGCTTCCCGCCCAAGTAGGAATCGAGGTGTACACTATTGAGCCGGCAGGGGATGGCTACGCTGGTAAAACTCTTTATGTATTGGAGCTAATTGCTTTGGAGCCTTTCAATACACTTACACCTTCTTATACCTTGGATAATGTTTACGCAGATCTGGATGTGTTTGGGGTCCGAGTTATTACTAGCGGATTAGGTGCTAATGATGTTGCTATAACTGTTTTGGAACGGGGGTCCGCGGGCCAAATTATAGAGAAGCATGTGCTGGAAGGAGAGTTATCACGAATTCCTGAGCTTTTATTTGCTTATGTGACTAATGAATTAACCAACACCATCACAGTAATCAACACGGCTACAAATACTATCGTGACAACAATTCCATTTCCCGTGGATGTGGACTTAAGAGAAATAGCCATAACTTCCGATGGTTCACGAGCTTATGTAACCAACCTTGGTACTCCCGATGAAGTTATTGTGATTGATACCACCACAAATACAGCTTTGACTGCCATACCTTTTCCACTAGGCAGTGATCCAAGAGGTATAGCCATGGCTCCTGATGGTTCACGAGTATATGTTACAGTTACAGGTACACCGGAATCAGTTACGGTAATCGATACAGCAACAAATACCATCTCAGCTACCATTCCTTTTCCTCCAGGGAGTTTCCCTAATGGTATTGTCATCTCTCCTGATGGTTTAAAAGCTTATGTCACTCAAGGTATCCCTGATGCAATTGTGGTCATAGATACTACCACCAATACCATTCAAACCACTATCCCCTTACCAGCAGGAAGTAACCCCCTCAATGTTGCCATAACTCCAGATGGTTCACTGGTCTATGTTACAACTACAGGTGTACCAGAAGGGGTAGTAGTAATCGATGCTACAAGCAATACGATTCTTCTTGGCATCCCTTTACTCGGAAGTGGGCCGAGAGGGATTACCGTTTCACCCGATGGTTCTAAAGTCTATGTTGCCAACCTCGTAAACGATACGGTTACCATTATAAATACGGCTACTCAATCCATCTTTGATACCATTACTTTTCCAGCCCAAACTAATCCCATTAGAGTGGAGATCACTCCAGATGGTTCACGTGCTTATGTTGTTTGTCAAGGTATTGATGCAGTTCAAGTGTTAGATACGGGTAATAATGAACTCCTTGCGAACCTAGCTGTAGGAGTTGCTCCTTTTTCAGTTGCCATTACTCCTATTTTGCTATTTTAAGGTTTAAGGATATCGCAGAGGAAAAAAGGTCACAGTGGAATGCTGTGGCCTTTGTAATGACAATCTAAATAAAGAATGCTACACTAGCCATAAGGAGTAAATTTATGGGATGAAATCATTGCAATTGTAATTGGGAGGTCAATATGAGAATTGTGGCCATAGGTGATTCCATTACCAAGGGCTTTCCTTATACTTCACAAGAATCTTGGGTTAAATATGTTGCCCAAGAATTAAATATTCAAATTCTCAATAAAGGTGTTTGCGGGGATCTTACCCGGGATATGGTAGAACGCTTTCATAGAGATGTGTTAGCATATAACCCTACATATGTAACCATACTTGGTGGAACAAATGACGCTTTTGTAGGCTTTCCTGTCTCTAAAGTAAGTAAAAACTTTATAGATATGGTAGAGAGGAGCCGTGAACAGGGAATTATTCCAATAATTTGCCTACCTATTCCCAGCTTAATCCCTCTTGAGGAAAGCTTATTGGCAGACTATCGGGATTGGTTAAAGGAATATGCAGAACAAGAGCAAATGGCGGTGATTGATTTTTTTACCCCTATTCAATTAGCTTTAGAGAAGGGGCATACCCGAACACTCTTTGATGATGAATGTCACCCAAGTATAGAAGGATATAAGTTAATGGGGGAAATTGCCATAGAAGCCTTTTCTATCTTTGGAATCAGTGGGTGATATACTAAAGGTGTATATTTCTATTACAGTATAATGTAAAGTACACTTAAGATGTTTAAAGGAGGTGCCAGCATGAGTGTTTTTATCCAGTCAGTATTACAAAGCTTTAGAGGTGCAGTTAAGGCTTTCCAAAGGTTTCCGGCCTCTATTGCATGTGCCCTAGGATTTGCTCTCGTTGTCATGGTCAGGATTCAGATGGATTGGCCTATGCAAGAGCCCTATGATTTTTTATTCAATTGTTTACTTTGGGCTCTAGCTTTAGGTGCAGTCTTTAGCCTGGCAGCGATAACTGGAGCTTATACCCGTTTTAATCAAAGGCTAGGCTTTTTAACGGCCAATCTCCTAGGTGTGGTAGTTGTTGCTGGGACATTTGTACTACTCTATTTTCTTAGTGGGATGGATATAGCGGGGATAACAGGGTACAAAAGTATCTCAGGTCTAGCTGAAACCCGCGTAATTGTTGCTATCATAGTCAGCTTAATTGCATTTATCTATCTTGCTGGATATCCAAAGGAACAGGCTGATTTCCCTCGTTCTTTTTTCATGACCTTGAAGGCTTTTTTCATTGCCTTGATCTATGGTCTGGTGATTTTGGCTGGAACATCAGGGGTTGCGGGAGCTATTGAAGCTCTATTATATGAGGGGATGAGCGGAAAAGTTTATGGGTACCTAAGGACCATTTCTGGATTTGTAGCCTTTACAATTTTCGTGGGTTATTTTCCGGATTTCCGTCTGGGAGAAAAAGACCCCCATCGAGTTGTAGCTCAGAAACAACCTCGCTTTATCCAAGTCCTTTTTGAATACATACTCATTCCTATCGTGCTGGCTTTAACTATTGTTTTATTCCTATGGGCAGGTAAAACAATTCTCAGTGGCATGGATACTTCTTTTACTGGGCTTTACGGAATTGCTACTGCTTATACTATCGGAGGGATTTTGCTGCATGTTGTTGTGGCTAATTCCGAATCGGGGTTAGCAAGTTTTTATCGGCGAGTTTATCCCATAGCGGCTTTAGTGATCCTTGCTTTTGAAGCCTGGGCTTTTGTTATTCAACTGCAAAAATCTGGTCTCAAAACTACAGAGTACTTTTTCATAATTATTTGGATTATTGCTCTGATTTCAGCAATTCTTTTGCTGGCCCGTAAACACAATGCTTACTCGGCAATCGCTTTATTAAGCTGCATTATGGTTGTAATTACTGTTCTTCCCGTAGTGGGTTACCAGGCTTTACCCGTATCTGCCCAGGTCAATAGGCTTGAAAAATTGCTCATAAGCCAAGGCATGCTGGAGAATAATCAGTTGATCCCTGCGGCTAGTATCCCTGAACAGGAGGTACGGGAGTCCATAACTGATGCGGTAATTTTCCTTGCCAATGCTGAGACAGGAAAACTACCCCCTTGGTTTGATAAAAACCTCAACGAGAGTCGTACTTTTGAGAATAAGATGGGCTTTAGCCAAGCATGGCCCGGATTTGATGGCCCTACTAAATCATTGACAACAATAATTGAACTGGATCTGGAAGCAATCGATATTAGTGACTACCGCTGGGCCCTTAATTTACAGGGTTATCCTTATCGAGTGAAAGAATCCTTCGCCACCATTGAAGGTGTTCGGGGGACCTATCATGTTCATTGGGACGTAGATCCCCAATCGAATATGCCCACATTAAAAATCCAGCTTAATGATCAAACAATTCTGGAGCAAAACATGGACAATTATATAAAAGGTATATCTGAATTATACCCACCAAATGATGGACGTCCTATTCAAGCAGGATTAGAGGATATGAGTTTTCAGCTGGATACTCCAGAAGTGACTGTCCTTCTTGTGTTTAATCGTGTGGAGATGAATAAACACCCTGAAAGAGATCAGGTTTATTACTGGTTCGATTTGAGCTCCTTTTTTATGAAGGAGAAATAGGGA
>JAAZLD010000041.1 GCA_012799495.1 Desulfitobacterium sp.
CAACCCCATTAGACCGTAGGGATGAAGTAAAATAAGTCAAACCTTTTTGGAGATCTGTAAGTTGAAAAATGTCATCATTTTTCATGGATTTACGTATTTCTAGTTCAATTTCATCAGCCTGTTTATTGATTAAACGCAAATATTTTAAATAATAAGTAGCGGAGTTATAGAGTATTTGAAAGAGAAATCTCGTCCGCTTAGCAGTATTATAATTCCTATAGGAATAAGCATTAAATTCCGAAAAAACAGGATTATCCTCTAAACAAACTGTAATAATATAATCCTCTGTGATGATGGTGCCTAAGGGCAATGTATCATAATTAGTCTCATCGATCATCAAAGGAATATTCGTAATAACTAGGATGCAATGATCTTCTAATTCGATCCGGGAGCGTTCTTCTTCGTCTAAAGCAGCTCGCAAAAAATCCAGAGGCACATTAGTTGCCTCTGACACCTTTTCCAACTCTTCGATAGTAGGATTGACACATTGAATCCATGAACCTTTAACCATATCTTCGAGAGAGTATTTTTGGAAAGTCTCAGTATCGCTTTTAAGAATTTTGATCATCCGGTTCCCTCCTTTAGGTGGCCGGCTAATCAGATTCTATCTCCCAACCGGACACCTTTTTACTTTTGAATAAAATATGCAGTTTTCTCCATCTAGGTCCTCCAGCGTCCAGCTTAATCACCATCCTATATACATGTTCACATTAGAACTATACTCTTAAGAGTTGTATGTGTCAACAAAATCCTTTGAGAATGGAGTTTCACAAGAGCGAAATACCCCTAATATAAACTATAACAAAAAAAGACCCCCAAATGCAAATAGCATGGGGATCTCAGAAACACTATTTTAGTTAAAATATTATTAGAGTTTAGTATAGATGAGAATTTCTTAAGTGATGATGAAGTTAAATATAGATAATATTAAAGTCTACTTTGGACAATATCTACAGTTTCCTTCTTCAAAGCTTCAGCTTGAGCAAAGAGGCGTTCCCGCTCAGTTTTTACCTTATCCTGATAAGAAGGATCTTTTACTTGAGGTAAGTTAATATCAACGCTTAACATAGCTGCTTTAAGGGCACTTTCGGCGAGATATGCCGCAACACCTACGTCACTAATGGCACCTTTATTACCGATAGGTGCTAACTCTTTTGCTAATTCCAAAACTGCATAACAATTCTGGGCAATACCCAGGGGAGTGTCAGTGGCGGTGATCAATACCTCTTGCATCTTAGCACTCCGAGCTTGCTTTTGCTCTTCAGTATCTCTAGGTAACTTTAGAGCATCCATAAAACCAGAGAAAACAGAAATATCGTCAGTCAAGCCTGCTTTTAGATCTGCCAAGAGCTTTTCTCCCTTAGCAAGGATCTCTTTAGCCTGAGGCTCTACATCTTTATATTTTTCCTTACCAATAGTAAGGTTTGCTACCATACATACCATAGAAGCGCCTAGAGCTCCTACATAAGCAGATACGCTACCACCGCCAGGGGTAGGTGCTGAACTAGCAGATTCAGCCAAAAATTCTGCTGTCGTCCAATCCCAAACTGTTTTTTCAGACATGTTTTACCCTCCTTATTTACCTTGTAACTCAATACCTTTTAGCACGTTCTTCATAATCAGTGCTGTAGTTAATGAGCCTACACCACCTGGTACAGGAGAAATCCAAGAAGCTACTTCCTTCACTTCATCATAATCCACATCTCCGCAGATGCCGCCTTCGATTTCGTTGATACCAGCATCTACTACAACAGCACCTGGTTTAATCATATCTTTGGTAATGAGCTTAGCCTTACCAACTGCCGCCACAACAATATCTGCCTGACGGGTATGATAACCTAAATCAGGAGTTCTAGAGTGACAAATTGTCACTGTAGCATTGTGTTTGAGGATCAAAAAGACTAAAGGTTTACCCACAGTTTCTCCCCGACCGACGATAACTACATGTTTGCCTGCAATCTCTACGCCGGAACGAAGCATTAACTCTATACAGCTAATGGGGGTTGCTGGGAATAGTCCTTCTTCTCCACTGAGGATATAACCACGGTTAATGGGATGCACACCATCAACGTCTTTATCTGGGCGCACTGCAGACATAATTCTTTCCTTAGACATATGTTTAGGCAAGGGCAGTTCGATCATTATTCCATGAACATCAGGGTTAGCATTAAGAGATTCGATAAGTTCCACTACTTTATCTTCATTGCTATCCTCTGGGAGAACATGAAGTTCAAAATCAATCCCTTGGTTATTACAAGCTTTTTCTTTGGATTTGGCATAAACTACTGACGCAGGATCATCCCCCACCAGAATAACATCCAGTTTTGGATTGATTCCTTTTTCCTTCAAAACTGATACCTCTTGCTTTACTTCTTCTCTGAGCACTTTGGCAATAGCTCTGCCATCAAGAATTTGTGCCAAGTTAAAACACTCCTCTCCAATACATGTGATTACTGGTATAAGTTCAAGATATATTATTCTCCATCCCTAGGGCTTTTCCCTTTTCATTATAGGAATTAAGAGAATAAAATTAACAA
>JAAZLD010000430.1 GCA_012799495.1 Desulfitobacterium sp.
CTAAGTGAAGAAGAAATTGAAAAAATGAAAAAAGATGCAGAAATGCATGCTGAAGAAGATAAGAAACGCAAAGAACTAATCGATGCTAAAAACGAAGCAGATTCTATGGTTTATCAAACAGAAAAAACCCTCAATGATTTCGAAGGTAAGATTTCCGATAGTGAAGTTGAGCCAGTGAAAAAAGCTTTAGAAGAGTTAAAAACCGCAGCCGCTGGGGAAGATGTAGCTGAAATCAAAGAGAAAACTGAAGCCGTAACTAAAGTTCTCTACCCTATCATTGAAAAAATGTATCAACAAGCGGGCCCTCAAGCTGGACCAGATATGGGAGCTAATCCTGAAGCAGGCGGTGCTGGACCAGACGACAATGTAGTAGATGCTGAATATACTGAAGTAGATAAGGATGATAAATAATATCCTTAGAAACAAAAACATTGGGTACAGGGAGACATCCCTGTGCCCAATGATCATGCATTGACGAAAAGCTTGGAGGGCGAATCAGGAGTGATGGAGGAAAAACATGAAACGTGATTATTATGAAGTACTAGGAGTCTCAAAAGGCGCAACTGAACAGGAAATCAAAAAAGCCTATCGACAACTGGCTCGTAAGTACCATCCAGATGTGAATCCTGGAGATAAGGAAGCAGAAGAAAAATTTAAAGAAGCAACAGAAGCTTATGAAATATTATCGGATCCCGATAAACGGGCTCGCTATGACCAAATGGGACACGCCGGCTTTGATCCTAATGGAGGCTTCGGTGGATTTGGGGGTGGCTTTAACGACTTTGGTGGATTTGGGGATATTTTTGATATGTTCTTCGGCGGTGGTGGAGGAGGTAGACGCAATGGCCCTGTCCGGGGCAATGACTTGCAATATGATTTGACACTTACCTTTGAAGAAGCTGCATTTGGAACTGAAAAGGAGATCCAAATCCCTCGCCAAGAGACTTGTTCAGAATGTCAAGGCTCCGGAGCAGCCCCTGGAACTCACCCCACCAATTGTTCCCAATGTCAGGGTACCGGACAGATTAGAGCAACCCAGCGTACTCCCTTTGGAGCTATTCAAACATCAAAAACCTGTCCCAATTGTAATGGAACAGGACAATTTATTCCAAACCCTTGTAAGGAATGTAGTGGTCGAGGGACAGTACGCAAAGTCAAAACCCTCAAGGTCAACGTACCAGCTGGCTCGGAACACGGACTGAATTTGCGTTTTAGCGGTAGTGGAGAAGCTGGTTTACGAGGTGGCCCTCCTGGGGATTTATATGTTGTACTCAATGTACGACCTCATAAATTCTTTGAAAGAGAAGGGAATGACATCTATTGCGAGATGCCCATAACCTTTGTTCAAGCCGCTTTAGGAGCGGAGATCGATGTTCCCACTTTAGAGGGGAAAGTAAAAATGAAGATCCCAGAAGGCACACAGACCGGAACAGTATTCCGTCTCCGGGGACATGGAATTCCCTATCGTCGGGGCAGTGGCCGGGGGGATCAGCATGTCCAAATTCTAGTAACCACTCCGACTAAGCTCACAGACAAACAAAAAGAATTGCTTCGAGAATTTGGCGAAGTCACAAGCGAGCAACAGCAAATGGGCAAAAAATCTTTCTTTGAAAAGGTAAAAGATAATCTTCGGGATGCTATGGGATAAGGATGTAAAGGAGTTCAAATATAAGTGAAATGGCGAGAAATTGCGGTAACTGTTTCGTCGGCAGGAGAGGAAGCTGTTGCCGATCTTTTTTATGAAATTGGTTGTCCTGGAGTTACCATCGAAAATCCGGAACTTCTAAAAAGCTATATAGAATCAGGTCAGTGGGACTACCATGACTTTGGGGAGGTCCAAATTACGGGAGTTTCAGTAGTAAAAGGTTATATAGCCGAAGATCAGGACCTTGAAGGAAAGCTTGGGAAGCTTAATCAAGGATTAAAAGAACTTCTCGACAAATTCCCCGATTGGGTATTGAAAGGGAAGGGTCTGACCGTTCAAGAAGAGGATTGGGCTAATTCTTGGAAAGCATATTATAAACCCATTAGGATTGGGAAGCGTTTTTTGATCAAACCTTCCTGGGAAGTAATCACTCCTGAACCGGAAGATATTGTTTTAGAATTAGATCCAGGTATGGCATTTGGTACAGGAACTCATGCCACAACTTCTTTATGTCTTGAAGCATTGGAAGATTTAGTTAAGCCGGGGATGAAAGTCTATGATTTAGGGACTGGCTCCGGTATATTAGCTATTGCCGCAGCTAAGCTAGGGGCTTCTGTAGAAGCCATCGATATAGACTCTGTAGCCGTAAAAGTTGCCCAAGAAAATGCTAAGATTAATGGCGTAGAAAAGAATGTTCAAGTCCGCCAAGGGGATTTAGCCTCAACCCTTTCTGAAGAAGGGGATTTAGTAATAGCTAATATTATCGCTGATGTGATCCTTACCCTTTTACCAGATTTAAAGGGGATTTTAAAAGCTGATGGAGAGTTTTTAGCATCAGGAATTATCAGCCACCGCCTTAAGGATGTGGAAGAAGGCATGAAGAAGCACGGATTGGAAATCATAGAAAAAAGAGAAGACTTAGGTTGGATACTTCTAAGGGCGAGGTGGCAGTAAAATGCATCGCTTTAAAATATCGGAAATAGGGAATAATGTTTTTTGGCTAAAAGGCCCGGAACGAGAACATCTTGTCCGGGTTTTACGTCTTTCCATAGGGGATGAAATCATCGGCTTCGATAATTCTGGTGCAGAGTACAAAGCTGTCATCGAAGCTATAGGGGATAAAAGTGTTACATGCAAAATCCTCGAAAAAGATTATCCAGAAGTGGAAGCCATGGCTCAAGTCTATCTAGTAGCAGGACTGTCCAAAGGTGAAAAAATGGAATGGGTGATCCAAAAGGGAACTGAATTAGGAATGGCCGGGCTAATCCCCTTACGGACAAAACGGGCAGTAATGAAACTAGAAGGAGCCAAAGCCAAAAATCGGGTAGAACGCTGGCAGAAAATCGCCGCCGAAGCAGCAAAACAATCCCATAGAGTAAAAGAACCGAAAATTTTCCCTGTCTCTAATTGGAAGGAATTAACGGAATTATTACCTAAAGATACTCAATGGTTAATACCCTATGAAAATGAGCAATCTCAAGGATTAAAAACTGTTTTAGATAAATTGGATCCTCAATGTCCCATTGCTATTTTGATCGGTCCAGAAGGAGGCTTTGAGGAGAAGGAAGTCCAGTGGTCCCAGGAAGAGTTGAAAGCCCATAGTGTTACATTAGGGCCTCGAATTCTTCGTGCAGAGACGGCAGCTATTGCTGCTTTAACTTTAGTTTTGGGTTATACTGGGGATTTGGGTTAAATGAGAAATTTCTATCGGGTCATCGCAGCGAATTATACAACGCTCACTCAGTCGCGTGGCGGAATCGTTCGCTTTTGTATAATTTGCTGCGCTTATGGGTCGTTAGAAGAGATTTTTCTTGGGTCACTGCAGCAAATTATACAACGCTCACTCAACGCGTGGCGAAATCGTTCGCTTTTGTATAATTTGCAGTGCTTATGGGTCGTAAGCGGAGCTAGCATCAAGTAGCTTTACATACAGGAGGGTTCCCTTTGCAACGTAGGGGCGAAGAGGCGAATGAGCTGAAGGGAGAACCGTGCCGCAGGTTCACTTCAGGTATTACCCAG
>JAAZLD010000431.1 GCA_012799495.1 Desulfitobacterium sp.
GTCTTATTGATAGTTGTGGTAACTTCAATATAACATGAAATTCACATGGCGTATTTTTTTAGTTAGCGGTGGCTAACTTCATTATAAAATCCACCTGTAATGAAAGTATTAAATAGAAATAAGATAGATACTATGTAAGAAGTTTTTTCTTACTCAGTATCTATCTATATGTTTTTTGCAACTATTAATTATTCGAGCTTCTTATAAAGTAATCCATTAAATATTCTCATTAGATTTCAGAGTCTGAAATTAATGAAAACCTTCTATTCAACTTCTTGGATAATAGGCAAGATCATTGGACGTCTTCTTGTTTTCTCATAGAAATGCTTACTCAAGACCTCACGTACTTGACCTTTAAGAACAGCCCATTCTGTTACACGATTTTCTTTAAGTCGATTCATAGTTTGTCTTACTTTATCTTTAGCTTCTTCCAACAAACTTTCAGATTCTCTTACATAAACAAAGCCTCTAGTTACTACATCAGGACCTGCCACAATAGCTCCTGAAGAACGACTTATAGTCATTACTACGATAAGTATTCCATCCTGAGATAGTTGTTTCCGATCCCTCAAAACAATATTTCCTACATCGCCCACACCTAAGCCATCAATAAGCACTTTTCCAGCAGGTACCTTTCCAGCAATACTGGCACCTTTCTTAGTAAACTCAATTATAGTACCATTATCTGCTACAAAAGTATTTTCCCTGGGGATTCCCAAAGTTTCAGCTAGTTTGGCATGCTTGATTAGCATTCGGTACTCTCCGTGAACTGGGATAAAGTATTTAGGTCTAACCATATTAAGCATTAGTTTTAATTCTTCTTGACTAGCATGACCAGAAACATGCATACCTTGAAATGATTCATAAATTACATTGGCACCTAATTTAAATAATAAATCGATTGTTCTTGACACTGATTTTTCATTTCCAGGAATAGGATTAGCCGATATAATAACTGTGTCTCCAGGCTGTATTTCTATACGACGGTGATCGTTCATGGCCATACGAGTCAAAGCAGACATAGGCTCTCCCTGACTACCAGTTGTTAGAATACAGGCTTGATTACTTGGTAAATTTACAACTTCATCTACTTCCACTAATGTACCTGGAGGGATATCTAAGTACCCTAATTCCGAAGAAATAGCCACAGTGTTAATCATGCTCCGTCCCACCACTGCAACTTTTCGGTTTGTCTGGTAAGCAGCAGTAAATACCTGCTGTAGTCGATGAACATTTGTCGCAAAGCTAGCAATGATTATCCTATCCTTTGCGGCTTTAAAAGCTTCTTCAAACATCCGGCCAACACTACTTTCAGACTCTGTAAACCCAGGTCTTTCCACATTAGTGCTGTCCGACATTAAACACAGAACACCTTTATCACCTAGCTCTGCAAATTTGTGAATATCTAATTTTTCCCCTGTTACTGGGGTATGATCAAACTTGAAGTCACCGGTATGAACTATTATCCCTAAGGGTGTGTGTACAGCTATGGCCACAGCATCAGGTATACTATGATTTACTCTCAGGAATTCAACTCTAAATGGACCAACCTTGATTGAGTCCCGAGGTTGTACTACTGTAGCTTTAATATTGCTGAGATTCCCTTCTTTAAGCTTAGATTGAATCAATCCTAAGGTTAATCTTGTAGCAAAAATAGGTACGTTAACATCCTTCAATAGATAAGGTAATGCACCGATATGATCCTCGTGACCATGGGTTATGAAAATTCCTCTGAGCATATCCTTATTTTCCATCAGGTAAGAATAATCAGGAATTACGATATCAATCCCTAACATCTCATCCTCAGGAAAAGCCATACCCGCATCGATGAGGATCATTTGATTATTATACCGAATGACGGTCATGTTTTTTCCGATCTCGCCTAATCCTCCTAGGGGTATGATTTGTAGTTTTTGTCTATTAGGCAAATAATTGCACCTCCACCATATTTTTCCTCTCAATATAAATATTGTGCCTATTTTAAGGGTTTTACCCTTTTGTTTTCTACCAATTAAAAAAATGAAAACAAAAAACTCCCGAAACACCGA
Source organism: Desulfitobacterium sp. (assembly GCA_012799495.1). Taxonomy (GTDB): domain Bacteria; phylum Bacillota; class Desulfitobacteriia; order Desulfitobacteriales; family Desulfitobacteriaceae; genus Desulfitobacterium. The sequence continues at coordinate 2,049 of JAAZLD010000431.1, forward strand.
ACAAATACAACGCCCACGGTATTTGCTAGTATTTCGTTACATCATTATGCAATTCCCCGCACAATACAGTCATCTTATTATACATCTGAATGCTAGGAAATACAAGGGACGGAAAAAGCAGAAGTTACACTCATATGAGCATAACTTCTGCTTTTTAAGTAAATATAATTGTTATTAAGAGAACTTTGTTATCCTTTTACCTTTTTATATGTTTCATCTAGAAAGGCCTTTTCTTCCGGAGTAGCAGGCGCTAAAGGTAATTTAACACCACCGGCATTGAGCCCGACTTTTTGTAAAAGGTATTTGATTGGAACAGGATTAGTAGTAACAAAAATCCCTTTGAAAAGAGGCATAAGTTTGAGATGCCATTTTAAAGCTGTCTGGTGATCTCCAGCAAACCAGGCATCGATCATCTTTTTAATTTCATCTCCAACCACATGACCTGCTACACTTACGATCCCATCACAGCCTAATGCCAACATAGGTAGTGTTAAAGAGTCATCTCCACTATAGATCCTAAAGTCAGAGGGCAAGATTCCCTTTAATTCGCTAACCTGATCCATAGAGCCTGCTGCTTCCTTGATGGAGGTAATATTCTTTATTTCACTCAGCCTTTTTACCGTTTCAGGCAAAAGGTTGATGGATGTTCTACCTGGTATATTGTACAACATCACAGGTAAAGATGTACTTTCAGCTATAGCCCGAAAATGCTGATAAAGCCCTTCCTGAGAAGGCTTGTTGTAATAAGGAACAACAGCCATCAACTCATCTACTCCAGCTCTTTCTGCCTCACGAGCAAGGGCAATACTACTTTCTGTACAATTTGTTCCTATACCGGCAATGACGGTAGCTTTATTTCCTACAGCTTCTTTTACAACACGAAAGAGTTGGATTTTATCTTCTGTAGAAATAGTAGGAGATTCGCCAGTAGTCCCACAAACAACAATCCCATCATTACCATGTTCTGCTAAATATATTGCGAGCCGCTCCGCCTCAGTAAAGTTCACGTTGAATTCTTCATCCAATGGTGTAACCATTGCAGTCATAAGTCTATTAACAGCCATAATATCAACTCCTCCAAATTATCCTCCCTTATATTCCTAGTTGGAATTTTTTATGGAGGGCTTGCACTGCCGGAACCATATGTTCCTTCTTGACAAGAACCCATATTGTAGTATGAGAGTCCGCAGACTGCAAAATTCCCACACCAGCGTCAGATAAGGCTTCCACTATATTAGCCATTACACCAGGCACACCGGCAATTCCAGCTCCAACTACAGAGACCTTTGCACAGCCTGGCACTGCTTTAGGTTGAAAGCCCATATTTATTAAGATATCAAGGGCTTTTTGTGCTAACCCATCAGGTACTGTGTAAAATACACAATCCTGCTGAACACTGATAAAGTCAACACTTATATCAGACAAAGCCATACCTTTAAAAATTTGCTTATTTGCCTGAAGTTGAGCATCCATCCCATGGGTTGATACTTGAATTTGGGTTATATTTGCAGTATGAGCAATCCCCGTTATGAGTCGATCCCCAGTAATATCCGTTCCCGCTTTCATATCCCCTTGTAAACTAGTAACTAATGTTCCAGGTGCATCGGAAAAAGGGGATTTTATCCAAATAGGTATATTTTTTTGCATAGCAATTTCCACTGCCCGGGGATGTATCACCTTAGCCCCTTGGTGAGCAAGATGGCAAATCTCATTATAAGTCACTACGTCCAAGATTCGGACATCCTCTACTATTCGAGGGTCAGCGGTCATGATCCCTTCAACATCCGTATATATGTCTATAGCTTCAGCATTTAAAGCTACCCCTAAAGCAGCTGCCGTGGTGTCACTTCCACCGCGACCTAAAGTAGTAATTTGGCCTTTTTCGGAAATTCCCTGAAAACCAGTAACCACTACGATTTGGGATTTATGAAGATGTTCCAGGATATTCTTAGGTTCTACCCGGGTTATTCGGGCATCACCATAGGATTCATTTGTAATGATCCCTGCTTGACCACCTGTTAATAATACAGCCTCGAAGCCCCTTTTCTTAAGAGTGCTAGTTAGAATAACACCGGAAATTACTTCTCCACAACTAAGTAAAAGATCCATTTCCCGTTTTGGAGCATCTGCAGTAATGCTTTGAACTAAATTAATTAATGTATCAGTAGCATAGGGGTCACCAGTTCGACCTATAGCGGAAATAACTACTACTGGTGCGTAACCATCTTTTACTGCTTCCATAATTTTTTTAACTACTTGTTCTCGTCTGTCATTATTTGCTAAAGAGGTTCCTCCAAATTTTTGCACCAAAATACGCAATATAATTCCCCCTGTAGTCCTTTTGGATTTAGGGCTTCCTCTAATATCTAACTATAACATGAATTATCTATGTTTTATCAAAGGCTATTTATTTATCTAGTAATAATTCGGCAATTTGGACAGTGTTAGTAGCAGCTCCTTTACGAATCTGATCTCCTACAACCCACATATTTAGACCATTTTCTATGGATAGATCCTTACGGATACGCCCAATAAAAATCTCGTCCTTATCAGATGTAAACAACGGCATGGGGTAAGTATCTGTAGCAGGGTTATCCTCCACTATCACACCGGGAGCCTTAGCTAAGGTAGCCTTTACTTCTTCAATATCTACATTACGAATTGTTTCGATATTGATAGATTCTGAATGGCTTCTGAAAACAGGAACCCGGACAGTGGTGGCAGTAATGGCCATCTTTTCATCATGGAAGATTTTTTTGGTTTCTCTTACCATTTTCCATTCTTCTTTAGTATAATCTCCTTCCTCGAAGACATCAATGCGAGGAATAAGGTTAAAGGCTATTTGGTAAGGGAAAGTTTCCTTTTCCAATTCTTCTCCTTTTGCCCAAGCGCGGACCTGGGATTCAAGTTCTTCAATTCCTGCGACACCTGCTCCTGAAACCGCTTGATAGGTAGAAACTACTACTCGCTTGATTCCTAATAAGTCTTGAATGGGTTTTAAGGCAACAGCCATGATAATGGTGGAACAGTTTGGATTAGATATAATCCCTTTATGCCATTTTGCATCTTCAGGGTTTACTTCCGGAACTATTAAGGGAACATCAGGATCAAGACGATATGCACTACTATTATCAATAACTACTGCTCCACTCTTTACTGCTGAAGGAGCATATTCTGTGCTAGATGATCCTCCTGCAAATAAAGCAATATCAATTCCTTTAAAGCTATCATGAGTGGTTTCTTGTACCTCGATTTCCCTTCCTTGCCATTCAATAATTCTGCCTGCAGAACGTTTAGTAGCTAAGAGACGCAGTTCGTCAATGGGAAAGTTTCTTTCTGCAAAAATATTTAAGATTTCTTGTCCAACAGCACCGGTAGCTCCGACAATTGCAACATTTGGCATAGTTATTCCTCCTTATCCGGATATGTGAATATGGTGCTAGCACTTAGCAAAGCACCATATTCTTATCCAACTACTTTTTAATGATAGTCAACCAAGATAGGTTGAATTTGCTTTCCTTCACACGCTAACAAGGTGGTTTCAGGAATTTTATCCATATGGGCTACTAATGAATTCGCTTTCGATATAGGACTATCCTGCCCAAATGGAACGAGATATATATTTTTCGTACATAAGAGAGTCCCGATATTCCGGGCATTAAGACCCAACCCGTCATTAGTAGAGATAGCAACTACTAATGGTTGCTGATTACGTAAGTGAGCTTTTGCTGCCATTAGCACAGGGGTATCAGTGATACCATTAGCAAGTTTGGCCAAGGTATTCCCTGTACAGGGAGCGATAACTAGGCAATCAAACTTCTTTTGTGGTCCTATAGGTTCTGCATCAGGTATGGTCTTGATAACTTTTTTCTGGGTTAGCTCTTCAAATTTTTGCTTCCAATCTTCTGCCTTACCAAAACGAGTATCCATTGTATCTACGGAATAAGAGATAATAGGGGTCAGGTCTGCACCTGCTTGCACCATTTTTTCCATTACTTGGGTAATTTCATGTAAGGTACAGTGGGAACCAGTTATAGCAAATCCAATCTTTAACCCGTCGAAATTCATACCTTCGTCACCTCCACTATTCTTCTGGAGTAAGATGATCATTTGTGGTCAAGTGGCGAAGAATGAGTTGCGGGTAGATTTGAGCAAGAATCTTCCCTGCTGTTTTAGGTGCAACCTTACCGGGTAAGCCAGGTGCTAGCAAAGCCCTTATCCCTAAGGACTTAGCATAGTCAAAATCCATACCCCCCGGACTAGATGCAATATCAATTATAATAGCATCTTTGTTCATTTGATCTAGCATAGTTTTGTCAAGGATCAGTTTGGGTACAGTATTGAAGATAAATTCCGCTTGCTGGATCTTTTCTTCTAATTCTCCAAAATGAAGAACATTAATACCCATTTCCAGACCTCGCGCTAAATCTTCAGGTCGCCGGGCAACTCCCGTCACGGAAGCGCCGATGCCATTTAGCATTCGGGCCAGAGTCCAACCGCATCTTCCTAGACCTAGTACAAAGCTCTGACTGCCATGGATAGTTATTTCAGAAACTTCCATAGCCATTTGAATTGCTCCCTCTGCTGAGGGTATAGAGTTCAGTATAGCTACCTGGTCTAGGTTGGCTACCTCTATGATTGGTATTTCTAGCATTTTCGCAGCTGATTTTAGCGCTGGTCGTGCCCAACCAATGAATAAGGGAACATTAGGTTTAACCATTTTTAGCAGTTCTTGGTTTAAGACAATAGTTGAGTCTGTGTATTTTCCTCTGACTACCCCACTTTCATCAGTGCCATACATAGGAAATAGTAAAGCATCTGCCTTTCCTATAACTTCCATAGGTGAGGATAAAAGTTCTACCCCATCCATAGAAGGTGCTTTTTCAAAGCCGACACCGATTATGTAGGCACCCTGCTTTTGCAGTTCCCTAATCATATAAATTTCTCGGTCATCCCCTCCTATAACAGCTAGTCGAATTCCAGCTAAACCCGCACTCATCTTGAAGCCCCCTTTTGAGACTGTGTCCCATGACTACTATTCAGTATATGAGGGAGGCAAGAAGGCGGTTCCCAATTGTTCTTACCTAATCGAGGAAATTCTCTAGTCCTATTATCAGTTTTGTAACTTGGCTAGCTTTACGAATGGCTAACATTACCCCGGGCATAAAGGATTCCCGGGAAAAAGCATCATGGCGAATTGTAAGGGCTTGTCCCAATCCTCCAAATATTACTTCTTGATGTGCAACAAAGCCAGGTAGACGTACTGAATGAATACGGATACCCTCCATATCCCCTCCTCGTGAACCTTTTATTTTTTCATATTCATTAGGATGACCTTGTACCATAGGTTTACGTACTTCAGAAATCCACTCGGCAGTTTTTAGTGCTGTGCCTGAAGGAGCATCAAGTTTTTGATCATGATGTTGTTCAATAATTTCCACATGGGGAAAGTATTTTGCTGCCTCTTGGGCAAATCTCATCATCAATATTGCTCCTATAGCAAAATTAGGTGCAATAATAGCCCCTACTTTGGTCTGGTCCACCAGGTTACGTATTTCCGCAATATCATTTTCATCTAATCCAGTAGTACCCAAAATAGGTACTACACCTGCTGCTAAAGCACTTTTGGCATTTTTTAGAACTGATTGGGGATTGGTGAAGTCCACCATTACATCTGCCCCTGCTTCCTTTAAGTAAGCTGCTTCCAGGGGACCGGTAACTTCTATCCCTAACGGGCGAGTGCCAATCAGCTCTCCCACATCCTTACCCTGATGTCTGGAATCTGAAGCACCTACTAAGACCATATCTTGTTGGTTTAAAACAGTACGAACAACTTCTTTTCCCATCTTTCCGCCGGCGCCGGACACGAACACTTTAATCTTATTCATAAAAATTGACCTCCTAAAACCCTACCTATAGATAACAACCCCGCTGCCAAAGGCAATTCGGGGTTGTAATTGTCTTTTTTACTATTTTAGTTAATTAAAGTATTCATGTCAAACAGAATATTGATTATTCATCCGTTCGGACTGATTATGTATATCTACAATGATCACTTCACTACCAACTTTTTTGATAGATTCCCAAGGAATCACTAAAATATCTCGCTCCCGTTCACCCATTCCGCCAAAAAAGCCGGAAAATCCCGTTCTAGATGTTAAGATAATTGCTTCTATATTACCATTTGCCGAAATAGCCAGATCAGCATCCCCTACTAGTCCAAGTTTTGCCCCATCATAAAGGTTGATAATTTCTTTACCAGCCAATTCACTTAAAAACAATGTTCTTCACCTCTCCTATTTGCGTATTTTCAACCATAGCTGAATGGCAAATGGTTGGATAATAGCTAAAACCAGCGAGAGCAGTGCTAAAGGTTCAACAAAA
>JAAZLD010000432.1 GCA_012799495.1 Desulfitobacterium sp.
AAAGGGACCACTCCGGACTTTGTGATACAGTATTTATTAAAGCATCATGGCTTGGAAGTGGGAAAAGTCGTTCAGCTGGATTATTTTACCCAACATAGTGATTTAGCAGCAGCTTTGGCAGGGGGAGATGTAGCCATCGGTTTGCTGCCCCAGCCCCATGTAACTACCGCCATGCTGAAAAACCCGGACTTAAAAATCGCTCTGGATCTTACAAAAGAGTGGGAGCAAGTAGCACCTCAAGGGGGACAGCTGCCCATGGGTTGTCTCGTTGTGCAAAAGGAATTTGCAGAAAATAACCAAGAAGCCTTAAATACTTTCCTGGCTGAATACAAGGAATCCGTATCTTTTGTTAATAAGAATGTGGAGCAGGCTGCAGAACTTATGGAGCAATATGGGATTTTGCCTAAAGCTCAAATTGCTCAAAAAGCTCTCCCCTACTGCAATATTGTTTTTATTGATGCCCAAACTGGAAAAACTGACCTGGAAGAGTATTACCAAGTACTATATGATTTTGAACCCAGTTCTATTGGGGGAAAGCTAGCTGATGAAGGATTTTATTATAGCAAAAAGTAAAGCTATCTTAAAAAACATAGGTATTCTCCTCATCTATCTGCTTATCTGGCAATTGGTCTATAGCCTGGTCCAGCGGGAGGTCTATCTACCTTCCCCTGGACAGGTTTTTATGCGTTTAGGGGAGTTAATAGGGGAGAAAAGCTTTTGGCAAGCGGTAGCCATGAGTATGTACCGGGTGGTCTGGGGGCTTTTTCTGGCCACCATTTTAGGGGTGGTCTTTGGTTCCCTAGCAGGTTGGAGCAAATTCTGCTATAGCCTGATGCACCCTTTGGTAGTAGCCATCAAATCTACCCCCGCTATTTCTTTTATTATCATCGCCCTCATTTGGTTTTCCTCTTCCAATGCTCCTATTTTTATCTGTGTCCTCATGTGTTTTCCCATCATATGGACCAATATCCTCACCGGGATCCAAAGTGTGGACCAGAAACTCTTGGAAATGGCCAAAGTTTACCGGGTAAAGAAATGGGACATTATGCAGAAGATTTATTTCCCATCAATTTTGCCCTATTTTACAGCGGCTATTATAACTGCCATAGGGATGGGCTGGAAAGTCAGTGTGGCAGCGGAGGTTTTAAGTCACCCTCGCCATGCGGTGGGTAGCCATTTATATACGGCCAAGGTCTACCTGGATTCCAGTAGTTTATTTGCCTGGACTTTAGTGGTCATAACTTTAAGCTTGATTCTGGAAAAAGTACTATCCTACAGCCTAAATAAATTCAATGAACGAGGAACGAAACATGCCGAACCTTCAAGTTAATTCTCTTAGTAAAAGATTTCAAAGCCTCCAAGTGATTAAGGACCTGTCTATGGGGTTTTCCCCTGGTCAAATTCACTGTCTCTTTGGTCCCTCCGGTTGTGGTAAAACTACTTTACTCCAACTGATGAGTGGACTGCTCACACCAGATGGGGGAGAGATCCGAGGAGTGGAAAACAGCACTTTTTCCTATGTCTTTCAGGAAGATCGTCTCCTTCCTTGGTCCACAGTCAAAGAAAATATCCTTTTTACCCTCAAAGGACTATCCCTTTCCACCCAGGACAGGATGGAGCGAGCGGAAAAATACTTAGCTTTAGTGGGCTTGGAAGATTTTAAAGATTATTATCCAGGACAATTAAGTGGCGGTATGAAACAACGGGTGTCTATCGCTCGGGCTTTTGCCTATGGAGGAGATATCTTAATTCTCGATGAACCCTTTAAAGGATTAGATTTTGAACGGAAAAAAAGCTTAATCGATTATATTCTTTCCTATTTAAATAGGGATTTGGAATTAAACCATTTAGACTCAAGCAAGGGTCCAGACTTAAACAAGGATGCAAATTCTATCAGGGCCTCGGATAAGGATGGAAATCTGGTTTTGAGCAGTGACTTGAATAAGAAAAGTGACTTGAATAAGAAAAGGCCCCTGTGCTTTTTTGTGACCCATGATGTGGAGGAGGCTTTGTATTTGGCTGATCAGATTCATGTCTTTACTGGGCCTCCCTTGTCCTTAGTGAACCAATTGAATATAATTATTCCTCCTCAGGAACGCTCTCGGGAAAAAGAGAAAATGGAACATTATAGAGAGATGCTTTTGAACGGGAAACAGTAGCGGAATGAATGACACCAATCATGGATAATGGTTGGTGTCATTCATTATGATGACTGAAGTGCTTCGTCTTAGGTAAGATGCAAGAATTCAATTGAGTATGGAGAATAGGAATAGACTGGAATACATGGAAAGGAAAACAAATTAGAATATAGGAAAAACAATAGAAGTGGAATCGAACATTTGGTACACTAAAATTATCGGAATAATAAGTTACATATATTCCGGATTAGCAATAAAGTATTTGACGGAGGATGTAATGGACAATAAGGACAGTACCGGGGTAATTAGATCTGAAGAAAATAATCAGAATCAAAGTGCCAGTAATAGTGATACCGTAAAATCCACAGTTAAAACAGGTATTTCATTCGGCTCTTGCTTAGCAATGATAATTTATTACACAGCATGGAAGTCCATCCCTTGGGCTATAATTCATGGTTTACTGGGTTGGGTATATGTGTTTTATTATTGGGCTAAGTATTATTAAGGTAAAAGTTAATATTTTATAAGTTCGAGAATTTCAAGTTTAAGTTAGCCACTTTTATAAGTTCGCTTTTTCCTAATAAAAGTCTTATAAAAGGTAAATTATTATTTTCTGGTAATGCCATAGATATGGAAATTTAAAAAAGTTTGTGACATCGGGGGAAATATATCAAGGTATTAAGCCGATGTTACAAACCCTTTTATTCCTTTGGGATGGGGGGCCCGGGGGCTTTTTCTACCCTAGGGGAAAAGGGGAAAGCCTAAAGTTGATGGGAGTGAAGGTGTTATGGGTAAGAGAGGTTTCACAATTTTAATTGTGTTGGTCCTTGGCTTGCTTATTTACGGTGGAGTTCATGTTTATACTTCACCGACGAGAGTGGTTAAAGATTATCTTAAGAATTACGAGGAAATATCCCAATTAGAACCAGAATTGTATTCCGAACTATCTCCTGAACTATATCCTAATGAGATTGTTAGATTTCTTTCCTATAGTCAGGAGAATAATTTACCGGAACCCACTATTAAAATAGAAGAATTAGATCCCTATTCTAAGGATAAGGTTGAGCTGATTGCCAGTTTTAGGATTTTCACCTATGGTCGGAACGGCATTCTCATTGGCAGTCATCATGGGGAGCTTTTATTTGCTTTGGTTCGGGATAACTGGCACTGGGATATAGATAATATAAGAATCTTAAATGAATGGTATTAAAGTGGAGTACTTTCAATAGAAGGTATGCCACTTTTTATTTTCATTGCTCTCAAGTGGAGTATTTAGACTAAAGAATAATAGGGAAAAGTTGCAAAAGAAAAATTACTGTCACAAAATCAGAAAGTTTTATCTCGTATTTCAGATAGGGAAGTAACAAAACCCCCTATTAGTAGGGGTTGTAGAGGGGAGTATATTTGGCACGGAATTTGCTTTCATTAATGTTTAGTGATAGAAAATACTAAGTGACGAAAAACACTTACTTAATAATGATAGAAAACTTACTACAATTTATTGATAGATAACTTACTAATAAATGGTAGGGACCTTACTAAGGGAAGGATTCATTTTAGCTATTAATGATGAAGAGGTGTAAACTTTGAATGTTCTAGGATTAGCCTATATCTTTTTAGCTGGTCTAGCTTACGGGATTATGCCTATTTGGGCTAAGCTTGCTTATATGACGGGGTTATCAGCTTATCAAGTGCTTTTTTTGCGAGGGTTTATAGGGGCTTGCTTTTTATTCATATTTATCCGGGGAAAAAAGACCAGCCTTAAAGTTGAAAAATCCCGTATTGGAAGTTTGCTTTTTGTAGGGAGTGTTGGATATACAGCGGCCATTATCACTCTTTATCTTTCTTATAGTTATATTAATGTGGGAGTGGCTACTGCTTTACATTACTCATTTCCCGTTGTTGTGATGGTTTTGGCCCTGATTTTTTATAAAGAAAAGCTATATCCTAGAAAATTACTAGCCTTGATCCTAGCGGTGATGGGAGTATATCTCATGACAGCGGTGGGCTCTATTGACTTAGATCGGACTGGTGTAATTTTGGCACTTATATCGGCTATTACTTTTGCCATTTATGTCTTAGGGGTTGCCCATCCCTCAATTAAGGGGATCGATAGCTTGGTCCTGGCTTTTTACCTATCCCTTATTTCGGCGGGGATTACTTTTATGATAATTCTTGGCAAAGGGGAATGGCCCATTGACCTTACTGGGAAGGGTTTTCTTTATGTATTATTATTGGGGTTTTTCTGTACTGCTTTAGCTTTGCTATTCTTAAATCGGGGAATTCAGATAGTAGGACCCTCCACTGCTTCCATCTTAACAACTATGGAACCTGTTATAAGCATAGTGGCTGGAATGATTATCCTCGAGGAGAAGGTTA
>JAAZLD010000433.1 GCA_012799495.1 Desulfitobacterium sp.
AACACGAGCAACTGATCCGAAAGCTACCCGGCGGGAAAGCCAAATTTGGTCAACTTCTTCTGCAGTTGTAGCAATCTTGAAGTCCCGAGCATTAGCTTTCTTAGTAACTTCTCGGATAGTCTCGATTTGCTCATCCATATCCTCTGGATAGCCATCGATCTCGATGATTAGGATAGCTCCCGCTTCCCGGGGAAGTCCGGCATTACAGAAGTCCTCAGTGGTATTGATGAGTAAGTTATCCATCATTTCCAGAGTTGTGGGAATAATACCGGCTGCTACGATATCCGCAACAGTTTGGGAAGCATCTTCAACTTTATTATAAATGGCCAACATGGTTTTCTTAGTAGTTGGCTTCGGTAAAATACGTAGCCAAGCTTTGGTTACAAGGCCTAAAGTACCTTCAGAGCCTACAATAATCCGGGTTAAGTCATAACCAGGTTCGCTTAAGAAGTTGCGGCCACCGGTCCGGATGACTTTTCCGTTCGGAAGAACCACTTCCAAACCTAAGATAGAGTCACGGGTAACCCCATACTTGAAGCAACGAGGTCCACCAGAGCACTCTCCGATATTTCCTCCTAAGGTTGATGCCTTCCAAGAAGAAGGATCCGGTGGGAAGTAGAAGCCATACTTCTCAAGCTCTTGCTGGAGGTCAAAGTTTACCACTCCAGGCTCTGCTACAGCTACAAAGTTCTCAGTATCCACTTCAAGAACTTTATTCATACGAGTAAAGCTAATAACAATAGATTTCTCTGAAGGAATAGTTCCGCCACTGACGTTAGTGCCAGCACCGCGGGGAACAAGCTTAATATCCTGCTCATTCATATATTTAACAAGTTCCACTACTTGCTCTGTGTCTTCGGGGAAAACTACTCCTAAAGTATCTCCACTGAGCAAAGTTCCATCATATCCATAAGCGAAGAGTTCTGTTGGGTTAGTCAACACATTATTCTCTCCGACAATTTCTTTCAGTCGTTCAACAATCCTTTGTGATAACATTTTCAGCCCTCCTTCTCTATTAAACAAACAGGCTTACACCTGGATTAAGAATCCCCTTTGGATCATAGGTTTTGCGAAGATTATTGATGAGTCCTTGGGTTTCTTCCCACATTTCCCCATCATTGAATACTTCACACATCAGTTTGTGACCTAGGAGGCCGGTAACATTACCACCTAAGGACATAGCCATTTTGTTGACTTTTCTAGCCAAATTCATTTTATCTGTATCCTTGGGTAGCACTACGCTTACAGCTCCTAAAAGTCCTTCCACTAGGATTCCTTCGTTCAGATCCCCGTGAATTTCCTTTAATTGAGCTAAAGCTTGAGGCATTTTCATAGGACCTACTGCAAACTCCAGGATGTTTTCCCGAGCATTATTCAGGTCTTGACGTACTTTTAGCCAGCCATTGATAACTTTTTCATAAGCTTTCTCTTCTTCAATAACTTCGATATCTCTTCCACCGGCTAAACTAAGGATGGCGACAATTTCATTTCCGATATTGGCTGTAGAGTTTTTAAACCCTTCCATATCAACTAAAACTAAATGACCTTCTCCAGGGAGAACCTTACTAGCTAGATCTTTACTGAGTAAATTCATCCGATCAGGATGGATATGGGTTTTGATCATTCTGTTTAATGCTTTATTAGCCTGTTCTAAGCAATCAAAACGCGCCACGATCGCCTTTTTTACAGAAGGCTGAGGTAAAAGTTTGATCATGACTTTGGTAAAGATACCAAAAGTCCCTTGGCTTCCTACAGCGAAATGGATAAAGTCATAACCGGAAACGTTTTTAATACATTTGTTACCTATTTTCATAACTTCCCCTGTAGGCATTACCATTTCAAAGCCCATCATAAAGCTTCTAGTAGGACCATATTTAAAGGATTTAGAATCTGAGTCTCCAATTGCAAAGCAACCACCTACGGAGCTTGTATCAACTGTATAAGGCTCTACTGGGAATAAATAACCGCCTTCCTCCATCTTCTTTATAAAATCTGCATGGAGAAGACCTGGCTCTACTGTTACCACGAAGTTCTTCTTGTCGATTTCGAGAATCTTATTCATACGACTCATAATAACAGCGATTCCACCATCTAAGCCCTTCGTATCTGCTACTAATCCAGCAACTGAAATCTTCAGATTTTCCTCATTAGCAAATTTAACAATTTTTGAAACTTCCTCAGTATTTCCAGGGAAAACTACAGCCACTGGCTTACTGTCTCCCTTAAGATGTTTTGCCATATCTGCAGGATTGGTTAGGATGTTTTTTTCCCCAACAATCCCTTTTAACTCATTAACAATATTGCTCATGACTACCCGCCCTTCCACTAATTTACATTTGAAGCAAGCCTAAAAGTTAATTATCGTACGCTTTAGCTATTAAATCAGCTACATGCACTACTTTTTGATTTTGACCAGCCATATTAACTCCGCCTTGCAGTCTTAGCATACATGCTGGACAACTAGTGGCAACTACTTCCGCTCCACTATCTTCAATGTTCTGGGATTTCTCGCGAGTAACCTTAGTAGACATTTCGTGGTAGAAAGCCTGAACTAAGCCAGAAGCTCCACAACAGCGATCAGCTTCAAACATTTCTACATACTCAACTCTTGGTATGCTTTTTAGTAGCTGGCGAGGCTGTTTTGTAACTCCAATACCCCGAACCATATGGCAAGGATCATGGTAAGTTACTTTAACTGGTGTGTAGTTATGAAGTTTGCTTTCATCAATACCGATTTCTGCTACATATTCAGAGAATTCTTTAACTTTATTGCAGAAAGCTTTAACTTTAGGTAGATAGTTTGGATCATCAGCAAAGAGTTTAAGATAGTCCTCTTTTAGCATTGCTGCACAAGAACCACAGGCTGTAAGAATAGCATCAGCATCTTTAGCCATAAAAGTGTCAATAGTCTTACGAGCATTGACTTTTGCAGTTTCGAAATCCCCATATGCATATTGGGGCAATCCGCAACAAACTTGATCCTTAGGTATAATAACTTCACAGTTATTTTTGGTTAATACCTTAACTACTGAATGAGCAGTTTGATCAAGTGAAAAGTTTAAGAAGCAACCTACATAAAAGGCAACCTTATGTTTGGGGTTAACGGTAAGAACTCTTTCAGGTACTTGGTTTAAGAATGGAACTTTTGCTGCGTTTATGCTTTTTATATCTACACCTCGGAAATAATCCATACCATCCACTTTATCAAGGACAGTTTTACCAAGGCCACCAAATAGTTTAAAAGCACGTTCCAGCTTGACAGGATTAGCTAAAGTTTTTAGAGCATAGGATTTTACGAAAGGTTTAATCCCTTTTCTCAGTTTCAAGTCACGACGGGCAGCCATGACTAAGTCTTTAGCACTTACTCCACTAGGGCAGGCAACTGCACATTCTCCACATAGCAAGCAGCTATTGATAGCATCCTCATAGTCTTCATCAGGCTGGATGAGGCCATCAGCTACCGCTTTAATCAGTTGGATTCTTCCCCGGGAAACCATGGTTTCATTACCATCGACTTTATAGGTCTTACATGCTGTATGGCAGAAACCACATTTGTTACACGTATTTAGCATTTCATAAACTTCTGCTAAAACCCCCACTTGAAACTTCCCCCTTCTCTGTTAGACGGTCAGACCACCTAATTTGATTATTGTGAGTAGTAGTGAATAGTAAAAGAGAATTATTAAAAGAATTGATCAACAATTCTTGTTTCTGAGATTATTATACCTTTTCTAAATTTTGTTTCAACCCGTTCCTTGAAATTCCTCGAAATTTCCATCAATTTAGAATAAAAAAATTTGTTATTACAAGAACTTGAACACCATTTATGTACATAAAAACCAGAGACACCAAGTGCCTCTGGTTTTTCTATTTTTAAGGTGTTTGATAAATAGGTGAAGGATAGTTATCACAGAAACAATAAAATCCAAATACATAAGCAGCCCGTTTTTCAGGACGTAGATGATCCCATTGATGAATATTAACGGACTGACCAAAACGATTTTCTGCAATACCTTCAGAGCTGATCCAACCTTTGAGTTTTTGATCAGCAAGAACCAATTCCCATGCAAGAGTTCCTTCCTTATTTTCCACTTGGGCGATCTTTAAGCCACAGCGAGCATGGAAAATCTCGATGAGTTTTACGAAAAGTCTAAACAAAGGATCCACAAACTCTCCATCCTTTTTTTGTGGAAGAGCGAAATCATGGATAATTTCCTTAGTTAGAGAGCTAATACCTTTTTCTACTGAATATCTAGATACAATAGAGGCCCTTAAAGTCTTATGGCGTAGTGTACCACAATTCAATTCGAATAACAAAGGTGCTTCTACTCCATCTAACTGGAGAAGAAGTTCATCTTTTTTAATCTCCCAGGTACCTCCATAGCTTTTTAACAACATATGGGCAAGTTGATAAGACAGAATTTGCGCTGCTACCTTTGTTTCATCTACATTTCGGCATCCTTCACATTGTTTGGCTGGATTATAGCTTGGTACAGTTAGTCTCATAGCGTTCATTCCGTCACACTCCTTCTACACTTTTGCGATACTAGTTTTGTTTCATTCTTTAAAACACTGTTTCACTAAAATGGGAAAAAGAAAATTCTAAGAGGTAATAGGATACTTTATCCCTGCTTCTCAAAGAATGTTTCTATAGATAAAACACTGTTTCAAGATTCTTGTGTTTATACTAACACTAAACATTTTGTTCGTCAAGTCAATTTTCAAAAAATTCACTAAGGGTTTTACTGTTAATTTAATACCTATTAGAGCTCTTATTTTCGATAAAAACTATAGCCCAGTTTTGCGGAAATCATCTCACCATGGCGCCTTAGCTCTTCTCCGATTCTGTCAATATTTTTCTCGCGAATCCGAGCAGCTGGTCCTGAAACACTAATAGCACCGATAGCAACTCCTGAATAATCATAAATGGGAGTACCTAGGCATATAATGCCGATCTCATTTTCTTCATATTCTATGGAGATCTTCGTTTGACGGATTTCATTGAGATTTTCCAGGAGTTTTTCTGGATCAGTAATTGTATAAGGAGTATATCCAGGCATCCCTTTTTTCTCAAGAATATGCTTGATTTCTTCGTCAGTCATAGTAGAAAGCAAGGCTTTACCAACAGCTGTACAATGCATAGGAGCTCTTCTACCTACTTTAGAGCGCATACTAACAACATGAGAGCTTTCTCTTTTATCGATATAGACAACTTCCCCGTCGTCATGCAGTACTAAGTGCACCACTTCGTCTAATGACTTTGCCAATTCCTCAATTAAAGGACCGGCGACTTTTCTGATCTCTAAATCATTAAAGAAGCGAATACCTAATTCTACAATCTTGATCCCTAATTTATAGCGATCACTACTTTTATCTTTTTCCACATATCCCCGGTAACAGAGGGTTTGAAGAACACGATGTACAGTACTCTTATGAAGACTAATTCTATTTCCGATTTCCGTTACACCTAATGGCTCTTCACTATGGGCTAGTTCTTCTAGAATATCTAAAGACCGCTCTAATGTTTGAACATATTTTTCTGCCACGACATGTCCTCCATCCAATAAAGTTTCGTTATTCGAAACTCTGTCTCATTATATAATACTAGTATGACCAATTATGGAAAATTAGTCAAGGGAGCTTGCATAGTTTTGTAACAAAAGGCAAAGATATTGTTACTTATTGCATCACCAACACCATTTGACAAAGAACCATAAAAAGAAAGAATACAAGAAAAATAAACACACAAAAAGCGCGGAAATACTTCCGCGCTGTAAATATCTATATTGGGGTGGATGAGGGGATTCGAACCCCCGAATGCCGGAGCCACAATCCGGTGCGTTAACCACTTCGCCACAACCACCATATCATCGTAACCACTTGAGTATCAAATGGCGCGCCTGGAGAGATTCGAACTCCCGACAACCTGCTTAGAAGGCAGGTGCTCTATCCAGCTGAGCTA
>JAAZLD010000434.1 GCA_012799495.1 Desulfitobacterium sp.
ATGCGTCCTTTACCGGAAAAATTTCATGGTTTAACCAATGTAGAATTGCGTTATAGGCAGCGGTATCTTGATCTGATAATGAATCCAGAAGTAAAGGATGTTTTTATCACAAGGAGCAAGATTATTCGTTCCATGCGCAACTACTTGGAAAGCCAAGGTTTTCTTGAAGTAGAAACGCCAACCCTACATACTATTCCAGGGGGAGCAAATGCACGGCCTTTTATTACCCATCACAATACTTTAGATATGGATCTTTATTTACGTATTGCTTTGGAACTACCTCTAAAGCGTTTGATTGTAGGTGGTTTTGAAAAGGTATTTGAAATAGGACGGAATTTCCGTAATGAAGGGATCTCAATCAAGCATAATCCTGAATTTACCATGATGGAATTATATCAAGCTTATGCTAACTATGAAGATATCATGGAATTAACGGAAAATATGATTTCCCATATCGCTCAGGAAATTCACGGCACCACAGAAATAACCTACCAAGGACAAAAGATTGACTTTAAAACACCATGGCGTCGCTTAACTATGCTAGATGGAATTCGCGAATACGTCGGAGTAGACTTCCAAAATATAAATACTGATGAGGAAGCTATGAATGTAGCTAAGGAAAAAGGACTGAAGGTAGAGCCAGGCAGCTCCCGGGGTAAGATTATTAACGAATTTTTCGAGGAGTTTGTTGAGCCAAAGTTAATTCAACCTACCTTTATCATTGGACATCCAGTAGAAATTTCTCCATTAGCAAAAAGAAATTCTGAAAATCCCGAGTATACGGATCGCTTTGAAGCATTTGTTTATGGGCGGGAATTAGGTAATGCTTTTTCAGAACTTAATGACCCGATAGACCAAAAGCAGCGCTTCGAAGCCCAGATGGAAGAGAGAGCTAAAGGGGATGACGAGGCTCATATGATGGATGAGGACTTTATCCTGGCTTTAGAGTATGGCCTACCTCCTACAGGAGGACTTGGTATCGGTATTGACCGTCTGGTAATGTTCTTAACAGACTCACCCTCAATTCGAGATGTAATCCTCTTCCCAACGATGCGTCCAAGGGAAGATTAAACAAAACCTTTTAAAGTTAGTGGAAAGAGTTTAAAGTCATTGGAAAGAGATGGTTAGAAAAACCATCTCTTTTTTTGTCACAACTTAACTCAGTGAACAATAATATATAGGGAACTTTAAATAAGTTATTGCTCAAGAAAATATAATAGTAGAGAGTAAATCTATATCACTAAATTTGAAAACAATTTAAGTAACGATAATTTTTATATTAAGAAGTAATAGAGCAAATAAAGGAGAAATATAAAAATAAATAAGAAATTTCGCTAATAAAGGCCAATTTCCACCTTTGAGAAGTTATTGTTAGATGTGATATGATACTAAAAGTTCCGCAAGGCAGACAGCCCAAAAGAACAAATTCCAAAAAATGATATTGACAAAAAGAAGATTTGCTGATACTATTTGTAATCGTGGCTAAGCCACAAAACACTCGTAATTTGGTCTTTGAAAACTAAACAACAAGAACACAGCCAATGACTCGTCAATGATAAGAAAAGAAATTTGAGCAATCAAATATCTTCATAAATTTTAATGGAGAGTTTGATC
>JAAZLD010000435.1 GCA_012799495.1 Desulfitobacterium sp.
AGCCATAAAAGATTTGGAGATACCCTTACAAAAAAAAGTTCGTTTGATCCTTGGAACAGATGAGGAGTCTGGTTGGGCGGATATGGATTACTATAAGGAAAAAGAAGAAATACCCGTCATTGGCTTTGCTCCTGATGCAGAATTTCCCCTTATTCATGCTGAAAAAGGAATTTTGCATTTAGAGATTTCTAAAAAATTTTCTACTCCCTTAAGGTATATACAGGAAATCCGCGGCGGCCAGCGAGCTAACGTAGTTCCTGACACTTGTACGGTAATCCTTAAGGATTTACCTTTGAAAACAATTCAAGAAATCCTTCAAGAGATGGTTTTGCCCGAAGGAGTTTCTGCTAAGGTAAAAGAAGAAACTGGAGAAAGTATTATACTAACCTTTAAAGGGTTAAGTGCTCATGGTAGCCTTCCTCAAAAGGGTAAAAACGCCCTTATATTTGCTTTAAAATTCCTCAAGGAGTTAGACCTTAGCCAAGAGGAGAAAAAGCTAATTCAGTGGCTTTATGAGGGAAGTAAAGGTTATTATGGGGAAGGCTTCGGTATTACTCTTGCTGATGAACCCTCAGGTAAGCTAAGCCTCAACTTAGGAATTATGAATTGTTCAGCAGAAGATATTTCCTTTGTCTTAGATATTCGCTATCCAGTTACCTTTGGAAAAGAAGATGTATTGATCCCTATGACAAAAGAAGCAGAGAAACGGGGATTGAACCTACTTGTTCTCAGTCATCAGGAAGCCCATCATGTTCCAAAAGAAAGTCCTTTAGTACAGGGCTTATTAAAAGCATACTCTGAGGTTACTGGAAAGGAAGGTTATCCTTTTGCCATTGGTGGCGGAACTTATGCCAAGGTAATGGCTCAAGGGGTTGCTTTTGGGCCCAGTTTTCCCGGCGAACCCGAGGTAATTCACAGTCCTGATGAGTATCTATCCATTGAAAACTTAATTTTAACTACTAAAATTTATGCTCAAGCAATCCTGAATCTCGCACAAAAACCTTCCAGCTAACAAATAATACAAAATTACAAAAAATACCGTACTGGTTAAAACTAAGATTTTCTGTCTAATAATCCAATTTGTAAGCAAGAATAATAATTTTATTTTCAAGAAAGGGGAGGCTGAATAATTTGCAAAGTGCCCAATCCTTGAGCCCTAAAGACTTTTTGATAAAACTCTCGGAAAATTCCGGAGTATCAGGTTATGAAAATAGTCTCGCTCCTCTAGTCATAGAGGAGTTTAAAAAATTAGCTGTACAAGTAGATACGGATTCTTTCGGTAATATTTACGCCCACAGAAAAGGAAGAATGGGAAAATATAAGATCATGTTAGCTGCCCATATGGATGAAATAGGGTTAATGGTTAAGGAAATCGATGAGCGAGGCTTCTTACGCTTTACTACAGTAGGGGGTGTGGATCCTCGGATCCTACTTTCCCAAGAGGTAATAATCCATGGCAAAACTCCTATTTTGGGAGTTATTGGCTCGGTACCCCCTCATTTATCAGCTACTGATTCAGATAAAGCTGTTAAAATTGACGATATGGGAATCGATGTAGGCTTGTCCCTAGAGAAAATTAAAGAAACTATTTCCGTCGGAGATGTAATTACTTTTAAACGGAATACTATAGATTTACTTAACGGAAGGATGGCGGGAAAATCTATCGATGATCGTGCTGGAGTAGTGGTAATGAAAGTCTGTCTCGAAGAATTACAAAAAATCCACCATAATCATGATGTTATTGCCGTAGCTACAACTCAAGAAGAAGTAGGACTAAGGGGAGCTATTACCAGTACTTATACCCTTAATCCTGATTGTGCTATTGCTATTGATGTTACCCATGCCACTACGCCTGACACAAAGGGAATGGTGGAAACTGAGCTTGGAAAAGGTCCAGTCATCGCTTTAGGACCGAATTTTCATCCAGTAGTTTATGAAGAACTTGTGCGGGTAGCGAAAGAAAACCGACTACCTTACCAAATAAATCCTATTCCTGGCCGTAGTGGTACGGATGCCTGGGCTATTCAAATTACCCAAGGAGGAGTACCCACTGGGTTAGTCTCTATTCCTTTACGGTATATGCATACTACTGTTGAAACCCTAGATCTCCAGGATGTTATCCAAGCTGGAAAATTATTAGCCTATTTTATCGCCGGACTTCCCGAGGATTTGGAGGAAAAAATATGCTATTAAAAACTTTAACGGAACTGAATGGAACTTCAGGTGATGAAAAGGAGATTCGTAACCTTCTAAAAGATGAACTTGAACCTTATGTTCACTCTTTAACTACAGATAAAATCGGTAATCTTATTGCTCAAAAATATCCTCATGATCAATATGAAGGTCCTAAGGTTATGGTTACAGCTCATATGGATGAAGTAGCCTTGATGATAACCTCTATTTCTCCTGACGGATTCTTAAAATTTAAACCAGTAGGAGGGATTGATTCCCGGATTCTTGTCTCAAAAGCTGTAAAAATCAATTCTTCTTTAGGAGTAATCGGAGCAAAAGCAATCCATTTACAGAAACCCCGGGAAAGGCAACAGGCTCTCAACTTTGAACAGCTCTATATAGATATTGGGGCCAAATCTAAAGAGGATGCGGAAAAACAGGTTAAAATAGGGGATTATGCTTATTTCTTAACAGAGACGGAGACTTTAGGTCAAGGCTTTCTTAAGGGAAAAGCTTTTGATGATCGAGTGGGTTGCTATGTCCTCGCAGAACTTATGAAAAAGGATTTACCCCTTAATTTAGTAGGTGCCTTCACTGTTCAGGAAGAAGTGGGCTTAAGAGGTGCTTCTATTGCAGCTTTTAATGTCCAACCTGATTTCGCTATTGTCATAGAAGGAACTATTTCCGCTCATATGCTTCATGTAGATGAAGAAGGTTGGGTTACCGAACCGGGCAAAGGACCGGCAATTTCCATAATGGATCGGGAAACTCTCTATAATCCGAAATTGGTACAACAAGTGATTAGCCTTGCGGAAAAAAATGGAGTCCCTTATCAATTACGCCGGAGTAATAGTGGAGGAAATGATGCAGGGAGAATTCATCTTAGTGGAGGAGGAGTTCCTACCATTACCATAAGTGTACCTTGCCGATATATTCACTCTAGTGCTTCTGTACTTTCGGAAAAGGATATCGAGGACACCCAACGATTAGTAGAACTTGTCTTGACATCATTGGATGAACTTAAATACTAATATCGAGTAATTTTATTGCTTTAAAGGAGGACTTTTCATGCCATTTAGTGAAAATCCCTTAGATTATAATCTCCTGGAACGCTTGACTCAGACCTTTGGACCCTCAGGAGTAGAAGATGTAGTAACTGATTTAATAAGAAAGGAAATCCAGCCCTATTGTGATGAAATAAGAACTGATGCCTTAGGTAATCTTATTGCCATAAAAAAAGGCACAGGTAAGAAAATTATGATCGCTGCTCATGCCGATGAAATTGGCCTTATGGTTACCCATATTGATGAAAAGGGCTTTTTACGATTTACCACCATTGGGGGAGTTTATACAAGAGAACTTCCTTTTCGCCGGGTAGTTTTTCAAAATGGAATAGTTGGAACTATCGGTGTAGAAAAATTAGATCGGCCTACCGATTTGAAGCTTGACAAACTCTTTATTGATATTGGTGCTACCTCCCGGGAAGATGCTTTATCAAAGGTAAAAATAGGTGATAGCTGTGTTTTTGTAGGGGAATTTGTTAAGCAAGAAAGCCGGATAACCTCAAAGGCCTTAGATGACCGGGTAGGGTGCTTCTTAGGGATAGAGGCCTTAAAACGTCTTCAAACAGATCATGAAGTTTATTTTGTCTTTACTGTTCAAGAAGAAGTAGGTACAAGGGGAGCCCAGACTTCTGCTTATGTTTTGGAACCTGATTATGCCATTTCCT
>JAAZLD010000436.1 GCA_012799495.1 Desulfitobacterium sp.
ATATTCACCCGTTGCCAGGGCAATGTCCAACCCCTTAGCACACAGGCATCGAGAAGGTTTTCATCATCCACAGAAACAAACGAGTTGATTTATTATACCTAATCTTAGAGGTAGAGTCAATATTTGGTGAAAGAAAAAGTTTCAGGAAAAGTTTTAAATTTGACAAAGAACTAACTTCGTATTACATTGATATTAAACCAATATGAATTATATGTTTGGAGTGTTATTTTATGAAAATATCCACAAAAGGTAGATATGGACTCAGGGCTTTGGTGGACTTAGCTGTCTATTCTTCCGGAGAACATGTGCCCCTTTCTCATATAGCTGAACGTCAAAATATCTCGGAAAACTATTTGGAGCAGGTTTTTTCCGCTTTACGGAAGGCGGGGATTATCAATAGTGTCAAAGGAGCTCAAGGGGGTTATGTTCTAGCTAAAAAAGCCTCAGATATTACAGTAGGTAGGATTCTAAGGATTTTAGAAGGAGAACTATCTGTAGCTAATGAAGAATTGAGTAGTGATGGGGTAACTATTCAAGAATGTATTCAAGTAAAAGTTTGGGATGAAATCAATACTCGGATCAATGACTTTGTAGACTCTTTGACTTTACAAGACTTAGTACAGGAATATGCTGATATGACTGCTGAAAGTGCTCTGATGTACTATATTTAGAAAAACTATTTAAGAATGAATATTATATTAATAATGAGTACTTTATTAAGTGGAAAGGAATCTAACCTATAAGATAGGCGATAAAGCCTATCTTATAGGTTTTTTTGATCTCTTGATTTTGGTTTTTCACTTTTCATTTTTCTATTTTTTCTTTTTCAGTGTTTTATCTAGTTCTGGTTTTTGCCTAGCGTAAGTCCTTCTATATCTTCTCTGTACTTTTCTGTTCAAGTATAGTAAGGTAGATTCTGCAAAAATATATAATAGATATTGACAAAGGGTACAAAAACCTATAAAATCTCTTCAAAAGCATAGTAAACATATTAAAATACTATAGTAACTTCTTAGGATAGGATATTTGAAAAGGTTTCTGACTTAGTATTAAAGCAACCTCTAACGGGATAAAGGAGAGATTTTTGTGAGAGAGAAAAAACTAGGATTTGAAACTTTACAAGTTCATGGGGGACAGAAAGTTGACCCTACAACTGGTTCCCGGGCAGTACCCATTTACCAGACCACTTCTTATGTTTTTGAAAATGCTGACCATGCAGCCAACCTTTTTGATTTAAGTGAGCCTGGAAATATCTATACTCGGATTATGAATCCTACTACTGATGTGTTCGAACAAAGAATGGCTGCCTTAGAAGGAGGAGTAGGAGCTCTAGGTGTAGCTTCCGGATCTTCTGCTGTTACTTACGCTATTCTTAATATTGCTGGTGCAGGAGATGAGATTGTATCAGCTAGCACTCTTTATGGTGGGACATATAACCTTTTTATGATTACTCTCCCGAAGTTAGGAATTAAGACGGTTCTAGTCAATCCTGATGATCCGGAGAATTTCCGTAAGGCCATAAATGAAAAAACTAAAGCCATCTTTATAGAAACCATTGGTAACCCAGGGATCAATTTAATCGATATTGAAGCTGTGGCTAAGATTGCTCATGAAAATGGCTTACCTTTGATTATAGACAATACTTTTGGGACTCCTTATCTTATTCGTCCCATCGAATATGGTGCAGATGTTGTGGTTCACTCTGCCACAAAGTTTATCGGTGGTCACGGAACTTCCATCGGTGGTGTTATAGTAGATTCGGGGAAATTTGATTGGGCTGGTAGTGGCCGTTTCCCAGGTCTTACTGAACCAGATCCAAGCTATAACGGAATCAGATATGCAACAGATATTGGGCCAGCCGCTTATATTATGAAGGCTAGATTACAGCTTTTAAGGGATACAGGAGCTGCTCTAAGCCCCTTTAATGCCTTTTTATTATTACAAGGTTTAGAAACTCTTTCCCTTCGGGTTGAAAAACACCTAGCAAATACATGGAAGATTGTTGAGTTCTTAAATGAACATCCCCTAGTTTCTTGGGTTAATTATCCTAATTTACAAGGAAATAAGTATTATGATTTGGCTCAAAAATACTTCCCTAAAGGTGCTGGCTCCATCTTTACCTTTGGTATAAAAGGAGGAGTGGAAGCAGGAAAGAAATTTATTGATAGCTTAGAGATATTCTCTCTCCTAGCCAATGTGGCAGATGCTAAATCTTTGGTGATTCATCCAGCCAGTACTACCCATTCCCAATTAAGTGAAAAGGATCTTGTGGAAGCTGGAGTTACCCCTGATATGGTTCGCTTGTCTATAGGTATTGAAGATGTAAATGATCTTATCGATGATTTAGAACAAGCTCTGGAAAAAGCCGCTGAAAATTAAAATACTTTTTGAAAAAAAGAAGAGACTAAGTTTAGGACAAAGATCTTAAGCTTAGTCTTATTGTTTAGAGATTCAAGGACTGGCTGGGTAGAGAATAGTTAAAGATATAAATATAAAGATTTTGCAGGGGTTAGGTTTAGGGTAAGGGTTGGAACTAGGGTAAGGGTTGGAACTAGGGTAAGAGTTTGAAGGTAGGAATTGAAAAGGATTTGATTTAGGGCAAGGTAGAATTTTGTGAGCTGTGGGTGAGACAGGACAAGATAGGTACTTAAAAATTTTTAAAAGATCATTTTTTAGTATTGACAGGAAATAAAGAAAGGATTAAAATTAAAACAACAAAGTTGATAAGAATAGTAGGAATTGAACTTTTATATTAAAACATTAAAAGAGACTTCATTTTATATTAAGGAGGACGAATTATGTCTAAGATTGCCAAGAATTTAACGGATCTAATCGGTAATACCCCTTTATTAGAACTCACTAACTATAATAAGGCTAATGAATTAGAAGGAAAAGTTATCGCTAAGTTGGAGTATTTTAACCCTCTCTCTAGTGTTAAAGATCGGATCGGGTATGCTATGATCAAGGATGCCGAAGAGAAAGGTTTGATCAATAAGGATACGGTGATTATTGAGCCTACTAGTGGTAATACAGGAATTGCGTTAGCTTTTGTATCTGCTGCAAAAGGTTATCGCTTGATTTTAACTATGCCTGAGACTATGAGTTTGGAAAGACGGAACCTCCTTAAAGCTTTAGGTGCTGAATTAGTTTTAACCCCAGGGCCCGCTGGTATGAAAGGTGCCATTGAAAAGGCGGAAGAATTAGCTAAGGAAATCAAGAATTCTTATATTCCCCAACAATTCAATAATCCTGCTAATCCGGAAATTCATCGTCAAACCACTGCTGAGGAAGTGTGGCGGGACACTGATGGAGAAGTGGACATTTTCATTGCTGGTGTAGGTACTGGTGGAACAGTAACTGGAGTTGGTGAAGTACTGAAAAAGAAAAAACCAGGGGTGCAAATAATTGCTGTGGAGCCTGCAGACTCTCCTGTATTATCAGGGGGAAATCCCGGACCCCATAAAATCCAAGGGATTGGTGCGGGTTTTGTACCTGGTGTTTATAACTCTTCCGTTATAGATGAGGTTTATCCAGTTAAAAATGAGGATGCTTTTGATACCGCTCGCCAACTTTCCAAAACAGAAGGCTTATTAGTTGGTATTTCATCAGGTGCATCAGTTTATGCTGCTACCCAAATTGCGAAACGTCCAGAAAATAAAGGGAAAACTATCGTAGTTCTCCTTCCCGATACAGGAGAAAGATATCTTTCCACTCCCTTGTTCCAGGAAGGTTAAAAACTAACAATATAAAGCTATATTTTGAAAGCGAGACAGTTAAATTTGTCTCGCTTTTTTATATTGTAAGGAAGTTCAAACTATATTGTAAGGAAAGTCTGAAACTGGTAGTCAGGGAACTTAAGTTTGAGAAGGTCTAAGGAGTAAAATAATCGGGGAGAATACTTAACTATAAAAGAAATATATAAAAAGAAAGTCACCACTGGTGACTTTGGATAGGGTGTGAGAAGATCTCAATTATATATAAGGTAGGAAAGAAGAATGTCGTTATTTGTATACTAACAGATCTGTGTTAATATAGAGTGAAGGATTTCTTAAGATTATGTTAAAATTTATTTGCTCTAAAGGAAAAAGTAAAATCGCTCACGAATTTAATACTGTCTGAAAAGATAATAGTTAATTACTGAGATAAATAGTAAAGTAAATGGAGGATTGAAATTTGGATTTTATTTTATATGTAATCGATATATTTATTAATTTAGATATTTATCTAGGGGATATTATCCAAAAGTTTGGCTTATGGACATATCTGATCCTTTTTATGATTATCTTTGCGGAAACAGGGTTTGTGGTGACACCATTTTTACCTGGCGACTCCTTGCTTTTTGTAGCCGGAACTTTTGCCGCTTTAGGAGCCCTAGATGTAAAGATTCTCTATTTTCTTCTCTTAGGAGCGGCTATTATTGGGGACACAGTTAATTATCATATTGGGCAATATATAGGTCCGAAAGTATTCTCTAAGGAGATGCGTTTCTTAAATAAGAAGAATCTTCTTAAGACCCAGAGCTTTTATGAGAGACATGGAGGAAAGACCATTATTATCGCTCGCTTTATTCCTATAATTCGTACCTTTGCCCCCTTTGTAGCTGGTGTAGGTTCTATGTCCTATTTGCGTTTTCTCTTTTTTAATGTGACTGGTGCTTTTATCTGGGTTACCGTTGCCCTTTTAGGTGGTTACTTCTTTGGTAACCTGCCTTTCGTCAGAGATAACTTTACAATAGTGATCTTCGCTATTATTGGAACTTCTTTAATCCCACCTGTTTATGCTTATCTGAAAAGGCAGTGGGAAATAAGAACCGGGAAAGGTACAGCAGGAAATGAGACTAATTAGTAAAGTCCACGGCTTTCCTCCTTGAGGGGCCGTGGGCTTTTTTATATAAACTGAATTTATTAGCCGAATTTTATAGCCTAAATTCCGCAGAGCCTAATTATATGGCTAAATTTTATAGAGAAACCACTTGCAGGTATTGAGTTCATATTTTAGCTCAAAGATTCTTAGTAAATTATTGATAACACTCTGACAGCGAAAAACTAGCATAGGGTTTCCCGCTATTTTTTCTTCTTTGCGGAGTAGAATTCGATCTATAACGATTACTACAGAATCCCCTTCAAATTGAACTTTAAATTTCACAGGTCGAGGAAGACCTTCTTCAGTGAAACGAGCAACCATTTCAATTGGCTGCATAACCACTTTCATTATTTATTCCTCCTTCAGATATATCTGATATAGATAAGGATTGAACTGATATTGGATTGAACAGTATCACTGTATTAAAGCAGTATACATGATTAAAGTAGTATACATGGATTAAAATAGTATATATGGATTAAGGGGCAAATTATAAAATACTGGTCATCATGGGATACTCCTCCTCAGTAATTACCCCTCCTGCTATGGGCTTAAGGCCCGAATGAAGATAAGAGGAGCGTATAATAGCTTGAGCACCAAAACGCTCCCGGATCTCATCGATAGCCCGATCGATTTTCCGTTCCTTGACTCGATCTCTAACAAAGAAAGCTGGCTGAATGAAGTCATTTTGACAAAGTTCCCCTACTCGTACTCCTAAATGCCGTAAAGGTTGGCCCTGCCATAATTCATCTAATAATTGACAGGCTATTTCCCAGATTTCGTTAGTGCTATCAGTAGAGAAGGATAGTTTTCTTTGGTGAGAATAATTGAGAAACTCATTAGTTCGAAAGGAAACTGCCACTAATTGGGCAAGATAACCTTTATGACGCAACCGTGTACACATGGTTTCTACTAGGGAAAGCAAAACTAAATGAGCTTCGTGGAGATCCTCTACATCAAAGGATGTAGTAGTGGAATTACCTATTCCTTTGATAGGGATGGCTCCGGGACGAACAGGGGAGTTTTCACGGCCGTGGGCATAGTTCCAGATTAAAAGACCATGGCTTTTGAGAAAAGAACGAAGATAAAGGGGGTCTGTCCCGGCAAGCTCTCCGATAGTATGGATATTGCGAGCATGGAGTTTGCGAGTGGTAGCAGATCCTACTAGGAAGAGATCTTCCACAGGTAAAGGCCACATCTTTGTGGGGATTTCTTCTGGAAATAAGGTGTGGACTTTGTCCGGCTTCTGGAAATCAGAGGATATTTTAGCTAACAATTTGTTAGTGGAAATCCCGATATTCACAGTAAAACCTAATTCTTTTTTTACTCTTTCTTTAATGGTATGAGCTGCTTGTAAAGGTTCCCCAAAAAGATTTTCCATAGCAGTATAGTCTAAAAAATATTCATCAATGGAAAATTGCTGGATTGTTGGGGAGTATTCCTTAAGAACATCCCTTAAGGCTTCACTACATTGACGAAAAAGAAGATAATTTGGCCTAACTATTAGAAGGTTGGGGCATTTGGAAAGGGCGGAGTATAAAGTCTCCCCAGTCTTAATATCATATTTTTTGGTGGGGATAGATTTGGCTAAAACAATACCATGTCTAGTTTGAGGATCTCCTCCTATGACAGCGGGTATAGTACGAATATCTAAAGATTCCCCTTGTTGTAAACGGTAAGCAGCTTCCCAAGACAAATAAGCAGAGTTAACATCGATATGAAAAATGATTCGTCTTTTCAAACTATCACCGCCTAGGAAGATTAAGTCTACTCCCTATTATATACGAATATACGTTCGTTGACAACAGAAACACTTATTCTTTAATTGCCAAAATATGTTCCTCAAAAGAAGAGGTTTTCCAAACAAACAGTATGGTTTTTGAGAAAATGTTCGGAGTTTATCTTGCAATAAATTAAGTGTTAATGAATAGTTTATTCAGTTTGGGATAAAAGGAGGAATGAGTCTTGAAAAAGTACGATGTGATTATCGTTGGAGCGGGACCGACAGGGATTTACGCTAGCTATGAATTTTGGCTATTAAAGCACCGGAACTTTCTGTTCTTTTATTAGAAAAAGGCCGGGATATCTATAAACGTAGCTGTCCGATTTTGAAAAAGACTCTCTATAAATGCCCTCCCTTTAATAAACAGAGGGAGTTTGCTAGCTGTACCCCAGCCTGCTCCATTACTAATGGTTTTGGCGGAGCGGGAGCATATTCTGATGGCAAATTTAATATAACCACCGAGTTTGGTGGGTGGCTTACGGAGTATCTACCTCCATCGGAAGTTTTAAGCTTAATCAAATATGTAGATGAGATCAATGTTCGCCATGGGGCTAATACACCATTGACAGATCCTACTACTCCTGCTGTTAAACAAATCGAAAAAAAGGCCCTAGGAGCCGGCTTGAAATTACTGAGAGCCCAGGTACGTCACTTGGGAACAGAGTTAAACCTGGAAATTTTGAAGGATATTTTTGAGTTTCTCAAAGGGAAAATCGATATGGTTTTTGAAACTGAAGTAGAAGATATCCTTACAGAAGAAGTGGAAGGGCGCTTAAGAGTAAAGGGAGTTCGGACTAGTAAAGGAGAAGAATATTTTGCGTCGAAGGTTTTAGTAGCACCTGGTCGGGATGGTTCTCAATGGTTTGGGAATGTTTTAAGAAAATACAATTTAGAAGTTAGCAGTAATCAGGTGGATATCGGGGTAAGGGTAGAGACTTTGGATACCATTATGGAGGACATTAATGAAAACCTTTATGAAGGAAAATTTCTCTACCGAACTTCTGTGGGAACTACAGTTCGTAGTTTTTGTAGTAATCCTTCTGGTCATGTAGTTATCGAAAACCATACAGGAGTTATGCTAGCCAATGGTCATGCCTACCGGGATAAAAATCTCGGAAGTACTAACACTAACTTTGCTTTGCTGGTCTCCCATAATTTTTCTTACCCCTTTAATAAACCCACTGAATATGCCAAAAGTATCTCCAGGTTAGCTAATGATCTATCCAATGGGAGTATTTTGATTCAAACCTTTGGAGATATCATTAAAGGCCGCCGTTCTACAGAAAAACGGGTTAAGGAAAGCTTTGTGGAGCCTACCTTAAAAGAAGCAGTTCCGGGTAATTTAGGTTTAGTACTACCTTACTCCACTATGAAGAGTATAATCGAGATGATCGAGGCTTTAGATCATGTGACCCCTGGTATTGCTTCAGAACATACTTTACTTTATGGTGTAGAAGCTAAATTCTACTCTTCTCGCCCGAAACTTACTAAAGAATTCGAGACAGAAATCCAAGACCTTTATGCTGGGGGAGATGGAGTAGGTATTACCCGAGGACTAGCTCAAGCAGAGGCTTGTGGAGTACAAATTGCCCGTCACTTTATTAGCGAAATTAAAAAATAGCTAAACAAAGCAATTGTATGCAAAGCTATCTGAAAAAATAAAAGCAGGTACTAGTATCAAAAAGCCCACAAAAAGCAAGGTAATAAATCTAAAAAGAAAAAAGCAAAAATTCGAGTATCCAATGAAGTAACACTGGAACTCGAATCTTTATTAGTCTTGAATTGAAATTAAGTTAAATTTTAGCGAAATTTCCTTAACTCATTAATTTCTTAGCAGTTTCTGCTGAACGATCGAATTCTTCTTGAATCTCAGCAGAGGGTGGTTGAGTTAAAAGGCTTACCACAATAATAGAGATTAATCCCATGAGGAAGCCAGGGATCATTTCATAGATAGGAGCGAGAGCAGGGAATTGGTCCCAGATAATAACTGTCAAAGATCCCATAACCATTCCCGCTAAAGCACCCCAACGATTCATCCGCTTCCAATATAAGCTTAGAAGAATAACAGGTCCAAAAGCAGAACCAAAGCCAGCCCAAGCATAGCCTACTAGATTCAAAATAGTATCATTTTGAGTCCAGGCTAAATAGGTGGCTAGAAGGGCCACTAAGAGGACACAAAGACGGCTAACAAAAACTAATTCCTTATCTGTAGCTTCACGGCGGAATAGGAGCCGGTAGACATCCTCAGTAAGAGAACTTGAAGTAACAATTAATTGTGAGGAAATAGTACTCATAATAGCAGCTAAGATAGCTGAAATCA
>JAAZLD010000437.1 GCA_012799495.1 Desulfitobacterium sp.
AGTTCCACCAAGCCTTTCCCATGCGGGTACTAAGTTTTCAGTCCAATCTTTACCATATTGGCTAGCTGTAGGAATAAGGGCTAATCTCTTACCGAACTTCTCCATCACCTTTTGAGAGTAAACTTCTGGATAAAGGTTGTAGGGTGAGGTCATTTGGACAGTGAGACTATTACCCGTTTGAGCTATTTTAGGTTCACTGGTGAAAGCCATAAGCAAGAAATTATCCTGCTCATTAAATTGCTGTAAAGCGAAAGCTCCACCACTGTGCGGCACAAGAATAACTGGGGTATTATACTCAGTAACCAAGCGACGAGCATTTGTAGCCGCTTTGTCGGGTAGATATTGGTCATCAAGCTTAATAAGGTTTATTTTATAAATCTCGCCGTTAACATTAAGTCCTTTTTCGTTGATCACATCTACTGCTAAATCCAGACCATCGGTAACATCCTTACCAAAAAGGGCTCCACCGCCGCTCAAAGGACCTGTGTAACCAATGTTTAGTGTCTTAACTTCTTGGCTTGGAGCTGGATCTTCGCTAGATGTTTGACCTGTTTGATTACTTGGAGCTGGATCATTACTGGAAGATTTTGAACCACAACCTACCAGTACCAGCATCAAACTTACGATTAACATAACCCCTAACATGTAATGTTTTTTCATATTATGTCCCCCTCACTACATTCTTCTTTTCCTCAACACCCTATTTCCCCACTCCTTTTATCTTCCTTTGATTTACTCCAAAAGCTTCCCCCCTTAATAAAAAAGACTTGATTGAATAGTTTGAATCTTCAATCAAGTCTTTTTGCAATATCTATGCCATTTTAATTTAAGTATTCAGGGAAAAGTTATCTAGACCCTTCTAACTCTAGCTCTAATCCTCTTGAGTATTTCTTCTCTAAACAAAATCAGAACTTCACTTTTTTTAATACCTGGTTATATTTTAGGTTACTGTATATAAGGGATACGGTCTAAAGATAAAACTGTTTACTTTGTAGTCATATTTTGGGGTTGTTCCTGGTTCTTATCATCTATACCATACTTACGAAGTTTTTCATAAAAAGCTCGCCGGGAAATACCTAAGGCTTCCATAGACTTAGTACGATTATTGTTATAATTACTTAAGGCAGAAAGGATAAGATCTTTTTCCACCTGTGAGATAATCTCTTTCAGATCATAGGGGTTTTCTGGAATCTCTGGTTCTTCATCAGGCAAAGGTAGAATGTGTTTCGGTAAATGGTGGAGTTCAATGACTGAACCACTACAAACTATACTAGCATGTTCAATAACATTTTGTAACTCCCGAATATTCCCTGGCCAATCATATTCATGTAAGAATTTTACCACTTGAGGAGATAAGGTAAATTCTCGTTCTAACTCTTTAGAGTGCTTATTAAGAAAAGTATAGGCTAGTTTGAGAATATCATCTTTACGTTCTCGCATAGGAGGCAATCTTAAAGGAACAATATTGAGACGATAATAAAGATCTCGACGAAAATCTCCTTTTTTGATCATAGCTTCTAAGTTTCGATTGGTAGCAGCGATCACCCTAATATCTACTCTAACACTCTTAGTTCCTCCAACCCGCTCAAACTCCTTTTCTTGCAAGACCCTTAACACTTTAGCTTGGGTAGTAGTACTCATATCCCCAATTTCATCTAGGAAAATCGTCCCTCCATGAGCAAGTTCAAATTTACCCAGTTTACCTCCTTTTTTAGCTCCTGTAAAAGCTCCGTCCTCATAACCAAAAAGCTCACTTTCGATTAAATTCTCCGGAATGGCTGCACAGTTTACTTTAATGAAAGGTTTATCCTTTCTTTTGCTACCATTATAAATAGCCCTAGCTAGGACTTCTTTACCTACACCACTTTCCCCTAAGATCAACACCGTACTATCAGTTCGTGCTACTTTGGCCGCTAAGGCTAAGGTTTCTTTAATGCGAGGATTTTGTCCTATATACTCTTTGAAAGATGCAGGTATATTCTCCCGTTGTTCCAATTGTTCTTTTAAATAATCGGCAACTCCCTGGGTTTGTTTTAGTTTTCTACTCAGTTCAACTATTTCAGTAATATTTTTAAAAATAGAAACAGCACCAATAATTTCCTGGCCATTATATAAGGGAAAGCTATTTCCTACAACATGGATATTCAAGGATTCAACATAACCTGTCCCTTGACGAGGTCGCCCAGTTTTCAAACAAGTAATAGTTGGGGAACCCGGCTCGATTTTATCTAACCTTCTCCCTAACACCTTCTTCACAGGAACACCTAAATGACGGAGATAAGCATCATTAGCATAGACAATAGTAGTATCCCTATCGATGACCAAAACTACATCATTTATATTATCAAGAATTTTAAATAGGAGTTCACGATTCCATTCTGGAATCACAGGTGTAGTAATCGGACGGATTGCTTCGCTCATCCTTATCCCCTCTCCTCTCTTTAGCAAAAAGGTCATTCTGTTTCATATGTATACATTATATAGGAAGAGAGATACTCCGTAAAGGCATTTGTCGTGATATTCGTAATATTCGATCAAGGGGGGCCTTGGTGACGTTTGCTAAGGCACTATTTTTGAACTAAAAAATTTTAAAATTTAGGCCAACAAATATAAAAGTCTAAGTTAGGTTTAATAATTCTCTAACTTAGACTTCGCAAGCAGCTTTATATATACACTTAGGCACAATATATTATTTAACTCATTTCTAACATACGGTCTAAAGCAATTTTGGCACTTTTCGCTACCTCTGGTTTGACAGTAATTTGATTAACCACCTTGCCTTGGTACAAATTATCTAAAGCCCACAAAAGATGGGATTGACTTATACGATTCATCATGACACATAAGCACATGTTTTCATTTAGAGAAACCACTGTTTTTTCTGGGTTTTCCTTAGCTAGACGATTTACTAAATTTATCTCCGTTCCTACAGCCCACACGCTACCTGCAGGAGCACCTGTTACTTGGCGGATAATAAAATCTGTAGAGCCATGTAAGTCGGATTTTTCCACTACTTCATGGGTACATTCAGGGTGAACGATAACTTTTACTCCAGGATATTTACTGCGGACATAATCCACATGAGCTGGTGTAAATCTCATATGGACCCCACAGTAACCATCCCACAATATAATCTTTGGGGGATTATCAGGCAACTCAATGTCCCAATCATCTCTTTTCCATTGAAACATATCTTCTTCAGTTAATCCCAAATCCATAGCGGTGTTCCTCCCAAGATGCTCATCTGGTAAGAAAAGTACATGTTTACCATCCTTAAAGATTTGCTCGAGAATCTTAGGAGCATTTGATGAAGTACAAGTTAAACCACCATGGTCACCACAAAAAGCCTTTACATCAGCAGTAGAATTCACATAAGTGATAGGGACAAACTCCACATTATATTGAGAAGTGATCTCCTCCCAACACCTCTCAAGATCCTCCAATTCAGCCATATCAGCCATCGGACAACCTGCTCCTAGATCCGGTAAGATCACCTTTTGATCGGCGCTCCCCAGGATATCCGCTGTTTCAGCCATAAAGTGAACCCCACAAAAAACAATATACTCTGCCTCATGAGCCTCAGCAGCTAATTGGGAAAGGCGTAAGGAATCCCCACGATGATCCGCAAAGCGAATCACCTCATCTCTCTGATAGTGATGTCCTAGAATAACAAGTTTAGACCCTAGCTCTTCCTTGATATCTCGAATCCGCTTTTCCATTTCCTCTTCGCTAAGGGTAAGATATTCCTCTGGGATTGGTTGTTGATTATACTCCATGCTCATTTATCCTCCATTTAGTACATAATCAATGCCAAATATTTCTTATAGTTTACCCACTGGTTCAAACCCTGTCAATCACTAACTACTCTATGTCCTAAGCTGGCCATTGTTTTATATAGTTCTGCTAACTCTTAGAGGCATTCTAAATATTACTTTAAAAGTTGTACCATCTTTCCCAGTATCAAATACTAGTTCAGCATTATGACGTTCAGCAATTTTCATAGAGATAGCAAGGCCTAGACCAGTTCCACTTTCTTTAGTGGTAAAGAAAGGTGTTCCGATTTGCTCACGGATCTCTTCAGGAATACCATCACCCTGATCCTGAACAGCTAGGACAGTATTGTTGCCCTCCTTATAGGTCTTAATAATTACACTGCCATGTTCCGGAGTAACCTCCAAGGCATTGCGCACAAGATTCAAAAGAAGCTGCCTAATCTCGTTTTCATTTAACATAATTGGTGATAAAGGATTAAGGTTAAGTATTATTTCTTTATTTCTGGTAGTAGCATCTGCTTGAATCATAGGGAAAATGCGATAGATTAGTTGATTAAGATCACCCTCTTTTCGCAACTCTCCATCATGACTTTTAGCTAAAGAAAGAAAGTCACTTATTATAGTATTAGCCCGATCAATCTCAG
>JAAZLD010000438.1 GCA_012799495.1 Desulfitobacterium sp.
AAGGCTGACCCTGGCGAGTAGTTTCTTCCATTTCTTGGAGCATATTTCTTAAGGAGATAGTAAGTACTGCTCCTCTGGTCAACCTTAAAGCTTCCAAGATATTTATTCCTGAGTCTAATAAAATCCCTAGTACGCGACAGAAACGCATACTATCCATTAGGCGAATCAATTGACCCCAAAAGGGTATCTTGGAAAAATGCTCTAACATGATCCACTTCCATTGGCTAGGTTCCCGCCAACGTAGGAATAATATATAACCCAGAAATCCTAAAATTAGAAGACTACACCCTTGCAAAACTAGGGGAAATCCTTGAAAAATGACTTGGGTCAAAAAAGGCGTATCCAACCCCATGCTTAAAAAAACTTCTTCAAACATGGGAAATGCCAAAATATTAAGAGCAATAAGAAGCACAAAGGTAAAGATTAACAAGAACACAGGATAAGCAAAGGCATTACGAATTTTGAAACGAAATTTATAATCTCCCTCTAATTCTTCAGCTATTTGAGCCAATACTTCTGGGAGTTTCCCCCCTTGCTCTCCAGCCTCCAACATAGCTTTAACATGGGGAGCAGGAGGGGGTTTAAATAGCTTTACCGCCTCGGAAAATTGGTTACCTGCTTTAATTTCTTCTTTGACTTCTGACCATCCTTTGAGACCTTTGTTTTTGCTCCGTTTTTCCAGAAGTTCCAATGCCACTAGCATAGGAATACCACTTTGCAAAATCATGGATAGACGGCGGGTTATATAAACCCAGTCCTTCAAATACTCACCCTTCTTCAAGAAATCTCGCAAATTCTCAATTACCCTAAAAAGAATCTGGGACCGGGGAGTTATTGTGAGGGGATAATATCCTTGAGCAAATAAAAGTTTGCGAACTTGGGTAAGTTGTGGTACTTCCCATACTCCTTGAATAATTTCACCTTCTTTATTTAAAGCCTTCCAGGAAAAAGCTCTTTTTTTCATAAGTTCCTCCATAAATTTAATAGCCCATACTTTGAATACGCTCTTGAGCTACATCTGGAGCAACCCTTCCAGCTCGTACAAGGTCCTGAATAGCCTTCTCCATACTTTGCATACCTAGCTTAGCACTGGTTTGCATAACATTGGCAATCTGGTGAGTTTTCCCTTCCCGGATGAGATTACGGACAGCTGGATTAGCGATAAGTATCTCAAAGGCTGCCACTCGGCCTTTTTTATCTCGCCGAGGAAGTAATTGCTGGGCAATTACCCCTTGCAGGACAGAAGCCAATTGAATTCGCATTTGTTGCTGCTGATGAGGAGGAAAGACATCGATCATCCGATCTACAGCCTGAGTTGCATCATTAGTATGTAAAGTGCTGAAAACTAAATGCCCAGTCTCGGCAGCAGTAACGGCGGTACTAATAGTTTCCAAATCTCGCATTTCCCCAACTAAAATAACATCGGGATCCTGACGTAAAGCCGCTCTTAATGCATTAGCGAAAGAGTTTGTATCACTTCCTACTTCCCGCTGGTTGACTATACTTAACTGATGATTATGGATATATTCAATAGGATCCTCTACTGTCACAATATGAGCGGAACGAGTTCGATTAATATAATCGATGAGAGCTGCTAAAGTGGTAGATTTACCACTACCAGTAGGCCCTGTTACCAGGACTAAGCCTTTGGTGAGATTAGCAAGCTCGATACAAACATTAGGTAGATTCAATTCCTCTGGGGTAGGTACCCGAAAAGGTATAAGGCGAATGACTAAACCAACAGTTCCACGCTGTTGAAAAGCATTTACCCGAAAGCGACCAACACCAGGTAAGCTATAGGAAAAATCCATTTCTCCATTTTCAAGAAACTGGGCATAACGAGTAGTATCCATTATTTCCTGAGCCATTTGCTGTAAAATCTGGGGTTTCAAGATTACCTCCGAAGTTTTAGTTAATACTCCATTAATCCGAAATACGGGAGGAACCCCAACTGTTAAGTGAATATCGGAAGCACCTAATTCTGAAGCTTTTATAAGTAATTCCCTTATTGTCAAATTCTCACACTCCTTCTACTCTAATTAGAGAACCTGTATTGAACCAGACCTCTTCCAAACTAGTTATTCCAGCCTGAACTTTACGATAACCATCTAAATGAAGAGGAATCATTCCTCTTAATATAGCCTTTGCCGCGATTTTTTGTGAGCTTTCCCTTTGCAAAACCAGCTCCTTTATATCCTCATGATATATGAGAAGTTCATGGATTCCTATTCTACCACTATATCCCGTTCCCCGACAGCGGGAACAACCTTGGGGTTTATAAATCTTTTCTATAGATTTTGGTAATCCCATAGCCTCCCTGGATAATTCATCAGGTTCCCAAGGGGTTTTACAATGTTCACAAAGACACCTAACTAAGCGCTGTGATAAAACACCTCGCACCACAGCAGCAACTAGATAAGGTTCAATCCCCATATCCATTAAGCGAGTAAAGGCTTCAGCAGCGGTATTGGTGTGGAGGGTTGAGAGTACTAAATGGCCAGTCAAAGCAGCGGCAATTGCTATTTTCACCGTTTCCTCATCCCGTATTTCCCCCACCATAATCACATCGGGATCCTGTCGTAATATGGAGCGCAAACCCTCAGCAAAAGTCAAACCAATTTTGGGTTGAACTTGAACTGAGACCACACCAGGTAGTTGATATTCCACAGGTTCTTCAATAGATACTAAATTCCTTTCTTCAGAAACTAATTCTTGTAGAAGGGAATACAGTGTAGTGGTCTTACCACTACCCGTAGGGCCAACTACGAGGATTATTCCATGAGGTTCTTTTAGTAGTTGTCTTATCTCAGTTTCTACTTCCAAGCTCATTCCTAAAGCCTGCAAAGAGCGAACCATCTCATGGGAATCAAGAATTCGTACTACTATTTTTTCCCCGTAAATAGTAGGTAAACTGGCCACTCTGAGATCAATTTGCTTTTCCTGGAAGAGAAAACTACACCTACCATCTTGGGGCAACCTCCTCTCGGAAACATCCATTTCCGCCATGATCTTCACTCTTGCAATAAGACTACGAGCCATTTGTAAAGGGAAGGTTCGTTTGGTTTCTAATTTTCCATCTAAACGATAGCGAACTCGAAAACTTTTCTCCCCGGGCTCCCAGTGAATATCGCTAGCTCCCAGTCTAATAGCGTCTTCGAGAAGGTAATTTACTAACTCGATAGTAGGAGCATCTTTGCCATCTTCAAAACTCTCTACTTCTTCTATCAATGTAGTTTTTGACAGCTTTTCCTGCTCATTAGTCAGTTCCGCAATACTTCTTTCTACCGTTAGATACTTTTTAATTGCTCTGCGGATTTCTTCCCCCTCTGCAAGATAAGGCTGGATATTATACCCTGTTAGAATCTGGATATTAGCTATTTTTCGCTGGCTACCAGGGTCCATCATAGCCACTTCTAAGGTGTCTCCCTCTATTTTAAAAGGAAATGCCCCATACCGTTGTGCGGTTTCTTCCTTTAATAGGGTGACCGCTTGAAGATCCACTTCCACTTTCGTCAGATCTAATAAAGGTATACCTAAGTAAAGACTTAATTCCTGGAGCATTTCCCGAGAGGTTAAGTACTTTCTATCAACGAAAATTTCTCCCAGTTTTGCCCCAGTTATTTTTTGCTCCTCTAACCCTTCTGCCAGTTGTCTTTCACTGATCAGTCCTTTATGGATTAAATATTGTCCAAACCCGCCCTCATGAGAATAACTTTGGGAAGTTGATCTTACTTGGGAAAGTCTTTTTATAAAATTTGTATTTGGTTTTTGGTTCTTTCGAAAAGGAATTCTACCCATCTCTATAAATCTCCTGGTATTTATTCATAATCCAATGATCCTTTTCTTTGACAAGTTCCGCCCTAATTTTCCGTTGGGCTTTTCCATATGTGGCAGTTGAAATAATCTGAAAACCTCCTTCCAAAGGAGTAACCTCAACTTCCACAGTCCCATCCCCGATTGTAAGGGTTCCACCGGTAAATTCATCCTTTTCATCTAACATAACTTGAGACCAAGCCACCCCTCCCTCAGCTGCATAAACTGCTTGTAGGGAATTGGCTTCTCGCCGAGCCATTTTATTTTCCGAATGTGCTTTTACATACATCTCCAATCCATAAGCTGAGAGAACTGCCACTAGAATCATTATGACCAAAGTCATAAATCCTGATTGTCTATTGATCGGGCCTTGATTTTGGTGACATAACTTACCTCCTGCTCTCCAGCCTTGGCGACAACTGATATCGTCCACAATCCTGCTTCCCCTTCAATACATTCCCAATTCTCGATTCCCGTAACGTAAGGATTAGGAGTTCTTAAATGTTCACGATAGAAATCCTTAACTCCTGATCGGTGTTTATCTTCTATATAATATTCATCAGTAAAGTTTTCTCCCGAAGGTGTTATTTCCAGGATCCATTTGTTACCCTTTAGGACCCATTGGACATGTTCTGCTCCCCGAATAGCATCACTAACCATTCTTCCAGCTATCATAGCTGCGTAATGAGCTTCCATTTTATCTTTCATAACTCGGTGACTTCGCCATTGTTCTGTAAATAATCCCAAAATAACCCCAAAGAATACCCCTATAATAAGAAGGGCGACTATAACCTCTAATAAAGTAAATCCTTCATTACCACTTGCTTTCCTCAATCTACTATTTAATATCAACTTTCTTCTTCCTATCTTTAAGACTTCCTTCCCTAAATGCAACATCAAAATTGCGAACAGTAAGAGTGCAAACATGCCTTTTTCTCTTATACTGGGAACATGCTTGTCAATCTGTATTCCTGAGTTTTTCCTCTCTCTAGCCAAGTAATAGATACATTTACTTGTAAAAGCTTTTCTGGGATAATCCACTCTGTGGTAATTTGCCATTGAAATAGATCCTTTTTCCCCTGAATAATACCATCAGGAATCCTATTTTCCCTACCCTTAACTTCACTAGCGAAAGTCTCCATAAGTTCTTGGGCAATATTAGCAGCCATAGTAATATTTAGAGCTTCCTCTCCTTCTTTTATAGCTCCAATACTTAATCCATAAACAGCAGCAAAGCCTATGGTAAAAAGAAAAAGGGCAAGGAGGACATCTATTAAGACAAACCCACTGTCTTTCTTCGCCTTAATGGTAATCATGGTAGCAACTTACCTTTATCATCAAATTCATAAGTATCCCTACCTTCCATTGGAGGAGAAAGTTCCCTTTCTAAATATGGCCCTCGCCATCCTGTCACCTCTTTAGGAGGATGAAGCAAATCATCTATACTTTCTGGCACCAAACCCGTATCTAGTTTGTAGAGTTCTACCGCTCCTTCAATCAATACTCGATTAGCCAGATCTGCCTGGTTTTGGGTATAACCTACCGAAGAGTTAAGACGAGGTAAACTAATTCCCAGAATGATCATCAATAAAGCCAATACTAAAAGTATTTCCATTAAGGTAAATCCATTGTTCTTAAATTCTTGTAGTTCTCCCGTTTTTCCCCACATTACTCCCCTCATTTGCATCTATTGATAAAAAACTATAGGGTATTCCCACATAAAAGATAATATTCTAGCAATTACCAATAGATCCTTTTCTCAGTTTGTTCTTTAGACAAAACTTTTTTGATTTAGGGAAACCTTTGTGTATTTCATGATAAAATTACTTTTTAAGTGATATTTCGATTTAATTTTTCCATTACACTGATATAAGAAATAATTTTAATATTTATAATAAAATTATGTTTTACCTATTGAAAATCAGTTTCATTATATAATATAATGATTTTAGAAAGATTATCTATAAAGATTGTCTATGTTAAGCTCTCCGAGCCAAAAAACCTAAAGAGTAATCCATGGTTTTTCGGCCAGGGCTTTTTAAGCCCTCGGGGTATATCTAGAAATGGATATGCCTTCCCATATGAAAAGGAGGTGGATTTCTAATTAATAATGAAAAGAAAGTTCCACTTTCATTGAAGTGGAACTTTTTAATGGTTAGTAGCTCTAAATTTCTAAATCACAAAGAAAGTAGGTTAGTCGAATTATGGATTCCAGTTGCGCAAAAAAATTATCGATACCGACTTTTGCTGAAAACCCAAATCCTGAATACTTGTTCTTTCCTGGCTGTGAACCCTTTAATCCTAAGTCAAATTGGGATTTGAACATATCTTGTACACAGATGCTCACTGATAGAGGGATTGATTTTGCGATTTTGGGAGATGATCAATGGTGCTGTGGAGATAAAGCATGCCGTTTAGGTTTCGATACAATTTCAACTTTACTAGCACAAAGAAATATTCTCGCTTGGAATGAAATGAACATAAAAAAAATCATCACAACTTGTCCTCGTTGTTATTATAATTTTGATGATAAATACCGCCGTTATGGTGGAAATTTTGAAGTAATTTTATTTTCCAAAGGTTCTTGGGAGCTTTAGCTAGCAAAAATTCATCCCAGCTATTGTTAAATCACATATTAGCTATTACCAAAATGCCCTGCAGCAAGCCGCAGGGCATTTTTTATTACTTTAAACAATCACTTTTTTCCAGGCCCGATAGATTTCTTCATCTTGGGCATCCCGAACTACTATAGCCTGGCCAAGACCCTTCAATAAGACAAGAACTTTTTGACCTTGATGGTTCTTTTTATCAGCACCCATAAGTTCCAGGAGTTTTTGCGGCTCTTTTTGGGCAATTTCCACTGGGAGACCTAGCACTTTTAAGAGCTTGATAGTTCGTGCCACATCGGCAATAGTGAGCATTCCTCTTTCTAATGCTAAATAGGAAGCGGCTACCATGCCAATACTTACTCCTTGGCCATGAGTAATCCCTTTATAGGAGGCTTCAGCTTCCAAAGCATGGCCAAAGCTATGACCATAATTCAAAAGCATTCTCTTTCCCTGTTCTTTTTCATCTTCGGAAACAAGCTTGACTTTCACAGCAGAAGAACGAGCAGTTAGTTCCTTATATAAATCCATATCCCTCTGACAAACTCTTTCCTGGTTTTCTTCGATAAAGGAAAGAAAAGACTCATCTGCAATCAAAGCATGTTTCACTGTCTCTGCTAAACCATTGAGCATTTCTTCCCAAGGAAGAGTTTCCAAGGTAGAAAAGTCAGACCAAACTGCTAAAGGAGGATAAAAATCCCCAATGAGATTCTTGCCAGCTGGGTGATTTACCGCTACTTTCCCACCGATACTACTATCCACCATTGCCAAAAGGGTTGTAGGAATTTGGACATAAGGGATTCCTCGCATAAAAAGACTAGCAAACAGTCCTGCCAGATCCCCGATTACTCCCCCACCTAAAGCCAGAACTACACTTTTACGATCTGCACCTAATTTAATAGCTTCACTAGTTAGTTCACTGATCCTATCAAGGGATTTCTCTTCTTCCCCTTGAGGTACGATGATAGTACTAACTCTAAAATCCTTTAATCCCTTTTGTAAAGAATCTAAATATAACTCACCAACAGTAGGGTTAGTAATAATTATGAGATGAGTACCTTCAACCAATCTTGTCCTAAGATATTCCCCTAATTCCTCAAGTTTCGCACCGAGAAATACTGGGTAGGGCTTTTCAGAAACCACATCAATCCTCTGTCCCTGCACCAACTTTTCCCCCTTTGTAGATCTGGTATATTTCCTCAACAACCTCATCGATTCCCTTATCAGTAGTGTCAATAGTATAATCCGCTTGATTATAGACAGGTTGCCTCCTAGCCCATAACTCTTCTACTTCTTTTCGCTCCCCCCGTAAGAGAGGCCGATCATTCCGATGACCAACTCGCTGGTAAATTACATCTAAAGGAGCATAAAGGCCAAACACTACACCACTCTTAGCCAAATCTGACCAATTATCTGGGTTGAGGACAGTGCCACCTCCCGTGGCAATAACAGTTTTTCTTTTATCTGCCAACCGTCTAACTAGGAGCCGCTCTTCTGAACGAAATCTAACCTCCCCGTGGCGCTTAAAAATTTCCGCCACAGTGGTCTCTAATAACCTCTCTATTTCTATATCTGTGTCAATAAATTCCCAATCTAATAACTTAGCCAGCCGGCGTCCTACAGTACTTTTCCCCGTACCCATAAAGCCTACCAAAATAATATTACCATCTTTATTCCATTCTCTTTTATTACCATTCATCGCTTCC
>JAAZLD010000439.1 GCA_012799495.1 Desulfitobacterium sp.
ACAAGCTTAATAGATTCTT
Source organism: Desulfitobacterium sp. (assembly GCA_012799495.1). Lineage (GTDB taxonomy): Bacteria > Bacillota > Desulfitobacteriia > Desulfitobacteriales > Desulfitobacteriaceae > Desulfitobacterium. The sequence goes on from JAAZLD010000439.1 coordinate 20, forward strand.
GATTCTGTGATGTTATAATTGCTTTGTAGAAGCAACTGAAGCATAATGTTACTTATTTAGTGATTTAAGCTGGCAATTAGATAATAGTTTATTCTAATATGATTTCTTAAATAAGTACTTGTAATTTCCAAAAATAGTTGTATAATTGGTAATTGTTGTGTGGTAAATAAAATTATTAAATAAAATTTTTTTAGGAAAGAAAGAGGTTATTATGAGTTCTCAAAATGATTTTCAAACTCTTCATGACGCTATAAAAAAGGTAGGAAAGCTTGAACAGCATAACATTAGCATAGAGGTTAACTTTTCTGCTTTAAAAGAACAGATTCTAGTCGTTCTTAAATCTTTGTTTGGCGATACATCAAGAGAATACAGAGTTGTAAAATTAACAAATTCACCAGCCACTGTTGTCAAAGTTATGAATCATATCGCTGCGCGGACTAATCATTTTATGAGCAAGAATACTGCAGTAAATATCTAAGAGATATCAGCCATCTTCATTATTTGAGGATGGCTTTTGTTTTAGACTTCTGTCTTACGAGAATAAAAAGAAACCTGTTACAACGAATGTATCAGGTTTCTTTATTTTGCTCCAATGCTCAAGATGACTGCTTGGTTAGAAATCTTAACCATACGGGGTTTTCTGTTGGTGTAAATGGTAAGGTAACGAAAACCAGCATTATGAATGATCTCGATCGCGTCTTCAATTCCTTTGGCAATATCGCTAGCCCAGTGGGCATCAGATCCAACAGTAATGATTTCTCCACCTAGTTGTCGATAGAAGCGGATAATATCGAAGTCAGGTAAACATTCCCCAGAGGATTGTCTCAATCCAGAAGTGTTCACTTCAATACCTTTGCCATTCTGGATGAGAATTTTTAGAATCTCAGCTACTCTTTCCTTATAATCCAGCAGTTGAGCTTTCAGTTGGTAGTTAGCAGCATAGCGTTTGACAAGGTCGAAGTGGCCAACGCAATCAAAGTGATTCCATTGTGCTAAGCCTTTGACTACATCTAAATACTTTAAGCAATAGCTGGATAGATTCTCAGCAGTGTATTCAACTTCACCGAAATCTACGCTATCGGGCATGCGGTGTGCAGAACCTAGTACATAATCATAAGGATGATTCTCGATGAGCTTGAGGGAATACTCTGGGAAAAGATGGGGCTGACCGAGCTCGACTCCTGCTTTAATTATAAGTTTTCCTTCAAACTTTTGCCTAGCTTCTGAGATTTGCGAAAAGGTTTCTTTAGCATTGTACCGAAGATACTGGTCATTACCTAAAGAGGACTCGAAGTGGTCAGTAATAGTGATTTCTCGTAAGCCTTGGGCGATGGCATTTTCACATAGTGCAAATATATCATCATGACCATCCAAGGAGTTGAGAGTATGGGTGTGGTAATCGAATAAATACATTTTGACCTCCTATATTTTGTATATTTGTCATCAGTATTAATATAGCAGGTCATTGTAAGACTGGTATTATCAATGGATTAAACCTATGTTAAATTTTCTGCTATTTTCTAGATTAATTTACATGGTCATTATCCTTTTAATAAGGTAAAGTAGTAGTAATAGAAGGATGATCTCTACAGGGGGGAGATAGGTGGAAAACGTTACAATTTTATTTGCTTTTACAGCAGGGATACTATCCTTTTTATCGCCTTGTATATTTCCGTTAATTCCTGCTTATGTAAGTAGCTTAACAGGTTCTACTATCGGAAAGGATAGAATAGATGTTTCCAAACAAATTCTATTCTCCCGTTCTATTAGCTTTATTCTAGGGTTTAGCTTGATATTTGTCATAATGGGTGCATCGGCAAGTGCCCTAGGACAGTTTTTTGCTAATCATCGTGAAATAGTTCAAAAATTAAGTGGCCTGATCATAATTATTTTCGGCTTGCAAATGGCAGGTGTTTTAAATATTCGCTTTCTTATGATGGAAAAAAGAATGGAAGTTAAACAGGCTAAAGAAAAAAATATTTTAAGATCTTTCCTACTAGGTATGTCTTTTGCTGCGGGATGGACACCCTGTGTTGGACTAGCTCTGTCTTCAATACTTCTTCTCGCTGGAGCTTCAAGCACAGTTTACAGTGGAATGTTTTTGCTTTTCGTATATTCACTTGGTTTAGGTATTCCTTTTTTGTTGATATCCCTTGTGATTACATACTCTCTACGTGTTATAAAAAAGGTTAATAGTAGTCTTGGGCTACTTTCCAAGATTAGTGGCTGGATCCTGGTCGTGATGGGTTTGCTTTTATATACGGGACAGCTGCAGAAATTAAGCACCTGGCTAAATAGCTTCGGCTATTTTGCTTTCTAATATAAATTACATCTTCTTAAGTTAAATAAGATATAACAGAGAAGGGAGATATATTATGAAAAAGTATCTAGCTGTTATTGCCTTGGTTCTTCTAGTAATTTGGGGGATATATGATATTAGTAGCAATAAGGAAAGTAATAACATGGAGACATCTTTAGTAGGAGCAGAGGGGAATAATGAACTAAGTGTATCAAGTAATTCAATAGGTTTAGGCAGAGGTGATCTGGCACCAGATTTTGAACTGAAAAGTTTAGAGGATACAGCATATAAATTATCTGATTTTAAAGGGAAGAATGTTATAGTTAACTTTTGGTCAACAGGGTGTCCACCATGTCGTCAGGAGATGCCAGATATGGAAAAGTTCTATTTGAAATATAAGAATGAAGTCGAGATTTTGGCAGTAAACCTAGTTCAGAACGAAAAGCGCAAAGCTGATGTTCCTGATTTTATTAAGGCCAATAACATTACATTCCCGGTGCTTTTGGATGAGCATAGTGATGCAGCTCGATTGTATAATGTTTACTGGATTCCAGCTAGCTTCATACTAGATAGCGAGGGTGTAATTCGTGAGAAAATTGAAGGACCAATGACTTATGAATGGTTGGAAAAGACGTTGAACACCCTTAATGAGTAGATTTGAATTGAGCATTGATTTAAGTATTTTCAATTTGCCATAAAAAGTAGTTGACGAAGCTAAAATAACCTGATAGTATTCATAAATGTCGCTAGCCGATAGGTCGAGTAGATAAAAAATAGCAGTTGACATAAACAAATATAACTGCTAAAATAAAAAAGCTGTCGCACCGAGCGGCAAGCCAAAACGATCTTTGATCTTTGAAAACTAAACAACAAGGAACAGCCAATGACTCGTCAATGAGTTAAAAAACAAATGAGCAATCAAAGCTCCGTAATGACGTTCAAATGCAAATGCCATCCGTGGCGCATTTGAACTTAGGAACATCCATGTTCCGTCATAAAGAATTTATGGAGAGTTTGATCCTGGCT
>JAAZLD010000440.1 GCA_012799495.1 Desulfitobacterium sp.
AGCGGCCTACCGTAATCTTTGGCGTTAATCCCAGGCTTATTCCTTTCGCTCCTGGCTTTATACCATCGCTCGCAATAAAGCTATTGATTTGATACGGAAAAGAAAGAGAGAAAGTTCAGTTCCCATTAAGGAGAATCTAGTAGATAGTAATCCTGGGCCTGAAGAGACTTTCTTGGCTAAGGAGGAAGCCCAGGATGTTCAGGAAATCTTAAAGGAATTACCGGACCATTATAAACAAGCTCTTTTCTTAAGATATCAGCAGGAACTGAGCTATGAGGAGATTAGCGCAGTTTTAAATATCCCCCTTAGCTCCGTAAAAAATTATCTACATCGGGGTAAGGGAAGGCTTAGAAAAATTATGGAAAGGAGGAAAAACCATGAATGAGCAGGAGGAATTTATGAGGGAGTTGTTTAAAGAACATCCCATTCCTCAGGAGAGTCTAGAAGTTCTCCAAAGAAATATAATGGAAGAGATTCATTCTTCCCCGGTGAACTTCCAGGAGAAGATTCAATCTCAAAGGCGAAGATTAGGATTGATTTTCTTGTTTGGATTGAGCAGTCTTTCTGTGCTCTTTTCCTTCGTATTTAGGTTTTTTGCTCCTTGGCTATCTGGGCTCTTGGAACGAAGTTGGGGGTGGATGCTAAGTAATATTCCTCTTCTAGAAAAGTTGGTTTTCCCTTGGGAACTGTTGGGATTAGGAAGAGTTTGGGAAGTCCTAAAACCTTTAATCCTTACCTATGATGTTTTTTGGGGCCGGTATGGTTTTGCTATTGTGGGGATATTAGTGGCAGGGGTGGTCTTTGACTCCCTGGGGGGAGATAGAGTCATAACTAAACAATAAGCGGTGGAGATGGAGATGAAGGTATCCGATGAGTGCCTTGAAGTTGTTTCTAAATGAACAGGTCCAGGTATTCTGGCAAAATGCTTGGGATGCTGCTTGTAAAATTGGAAATAACCCAGAGTTAGGGTATGAGGAGTTTTTTGCTGTAGAAACTTTATCTCAATTATTAAAGGAACATGGCTTTGAGATAGAATGTCCAGTAGCAGGGATGGATACAGCATTTGTTGCTCGTTTTAAAGGGTATCGCCCTGGACCACGCATTGCTTTACTGGCCGAATACGATGCCTTACCAGAAATAGGCCATGGGTGCGGACATAATCTTATTGGAGTAGCTAGTGTGGGAGCAGCAATTGCTTTAAGTAAAAGTTTATCTTTACCGGGAGAAGTCTGGGTAATTGGCAGTCCTGCTGAAGAAACTAGCGGTGGTAAAGTAACTTTAGTGGAAGAAGGTATTTTTCAGGATATCGATGTGGCCATGATGTTCCATCCGGGAAGTCAGAATGTAGCAGAAATCTCCTCTTTAGCTTTAGATGCTTTAGAGTTTGTCTTTTTGGGGAAGGCTGCTCATGCAGTAGCAGCTCCTTTATATGGAGTCAATGCTTTAGATGCTCTGATAGATTTTTTCCAAAGGGTAAAAGTACTACAAAGGGAACTAAATGATGGATATATAAATGGCATTATTACAGAAGGTGGTATTTCTCCAAATGTTATTCCAGAGCGAGCTGTTGCACGGTTTTATTTGCGTGCTCGGCAACGTAAAGTCTTAGAACGGTTACGTAAGAAAGTTTTGCGCTGTGCTCAGGATGCAGCTAAAGCAATTAATGGCAAAGTAACTTGGAGTAAATTTGAACATTCCTATGATGAGATGCGAACTAATACAGCTCTGGCTCAAGCTTTTGTTAAAAACCTAAGAGAGTTAGGGGTTAAATATATTTCCCCTCCCCAATCCGCTTTGGGTTCAGTAGATATGGGTAATGTAAGCCAAGTAGTACCAGCGATTCATCCTTATTTGTCTTTAGGAAATGGAGTATATATTCCCCATACACGTAACTTTGCTAAAGCCTGTCTTTCATCTTCTGGCAGGGAACTTCTTTTATTAGCTATGCAGGCTCTAGCCTATACTGGCTGGGATGTTCTAAATGATGAGGATTTATTGGAGAGGATCAAGGGGGAGCATAAGTCAAAGAGTTAGCTGTTAGCCTGTGTGCTTTGGGGTGTTTGCTTTGGGGTCGTGGTAGCTTTATATGCAAGTTATTTGTTTTCGGGTCGTGGTAGCTTTATATGCAAAGTTCACTCAGACGCGTGGCGAAAGTCGTTCACTTTGCATATAAAGCTACTCTTGCGAGTCAAGTGGGGTGGTTTTGCATACTGCAGTGGTTAAATAGAGAAACACTGTCACCATAGGGTTTGGATGGGACAGTGTTTTTTTGTATTGCTCTATTTTGAGGAACTTGATTTAGCTATGGGCTTATTGCGGCGGCTAAAGGTATCTGTTAATACTCCCGAGAAAATCAGTCCGAAGGCGATGGAGCCAGCAAGGAGAAGGGTAATAGTGCCTAGCCTGATTCCTTCTGTGTATTCATTTTCAATAAAGTGGCGCATGGTATCATAAGCCATTCCACCTGGTACTAAAGGGATTATTCCGGCAATACTAAAGACTGTTACAGGCATTTTTAGAAAGCGAGCTAGGATTTGGCTAGCGGTGGCCACTCCGAAGGCACCTGCTAAAGTTGCGGCCACAATATTTACCCCTAATTCCCGAGCTAATAAGACATAGATCATCCAGCCAAAGGCCCCTGCTAATCCTCCCATAATTAGAGACTTGCGAGGAACATTAAATAGTATTCCAAAGGACATAGTTGCTAGGAAACTTCCACATAAGGCGATTAACCAACTCATTTTGTCCTATCTCTCCTTTTCCTTTGTTTACATTAGTAAAGCTAAAATAATTGCTATCCCTGCACCGATGGCAAAGGCTGTAAAGAAGGCTTCTGCTCCGCGGGCCAAGCCAGAAAGTAAGTCTCCAGCCATCAAATCTCGTACAGCATTGGTAATTAAGACTCCAGGGACTAAAGGCATCACAGAACCAATAATGACTTTATCGATATGTATTTCAAGTCCTAGAAAAAAGAATAAGTAAGCGATAGCACCAATTGTAAAAGAAGCCAAGACTTCTGCAAAAAACTTTACTTCACTGCGACGATTGAATTTAGAATAAAGGAAAAACCCTACTCCTCCAGCGATTACAGATGGTAGAAAGTCAATGAAAGCACCACCGAAGATCAAAGTAAAACTGCCACTTGCTAGGGCAGCTGCTAGAAGTTGGAGACGGAAAGGATATAATAAAGGAGCTTTTTCGATGTTTTGTAGGGCAATATGAGCCTCTTCAATAGTTAGTTGTCCTAGGGTTATTTTACGAGAAATCTCATTAACATCGGCTATTTTGTTGAGATTGATTTGCCGTTCATGGATCCGTAAGAATTTGGTCAGACTTTGTTCTCCAGTGAGAGAGTCCACCGATAGAAAAATACCAGTGTTAGTCACATAACTATGGACCTCTCTTACAGTATAGGTCTGGGCTATGCGGTTCATGGTATCTTCAATTCGATAGGTTTCTGCACCGCTTTTTAGCATTATTTTGCCGGCCAATAGGCAAACTTCCATAATATCTGCAACAGAAGCTTTAGTAACACTGGCCATTGTCAAATTGAATCCCTCCTTACTCCCACTAAATCTTCACTTGTAAAAGGAGTACTCTGATAAAAGCATTAAAAGGATTAAATGATTTGAATTTTTATACTACAAGATGTATAATTATAAAAACCCTTATAGGAGAGGGGTTTTATAATTTTTGCTTAATATCTAAAGAAAAGGTAAATCTATAATACCAAATATTTAGGAGTAGGGGTATTAAGGTAGGATAATAAGTAAGAAATACAAATCATTTGTATTCGTAATTGCTCCTGAATGTGTCTTAAGTTTTACTTAGTGTTCTGAGTTGTACTTAGTGTTTTAAGTGTTATTAAGTATTTATAAAGTGTCTAATATCTTACTAAAGCTATTAAAGTGCTATTTGGGGGGAATTGTGATGAAAGTTGGTGTTCTTGGAGCTACAGGATATACAGGACAGGAATTAGTTCGGTTATTACAGCAACATCCAGAAAGTGAGCTAGTTTATCTAGGTTCTTCTAGTAGTAGTGGTAAGTCCTATGAAGTTATGTTTCCTCAGTTTAGTGATGGAAGGATAGGTCTTTTGGATGATGAAGAGGTACCAGATTTGGATGTGCTCTTTTGTGCCTTACCCCATGGACTTACGGCAGGTCGAGCGGCTAAATGGCTTGAGCGAGGAATTAAAGTGATTGATCTAGGGGCGGATTTTCGGATTAAGAATCCTGAAACTTACGAAAGCTGGTATAACTGCACTCATCCAGCCAAGGAGATTATTCCTCAGGCTGTTTATGGAATTCCAGAACTCTATCGGGAAGAGATCAAAGGAAAGTCTCTAATAGCTAATCCCGGATGCTATCCCACTGCCACTTTATTAGCCTTAGTTCCTTTATTCGAAAAGGGATTGGTCAGTACCAAGAACGTTATTATCGATGCTAAATCTGGAGTTTCGGGAGCGGGACGAAGTGCTAACTTAGCCAACAACTTTAGCGAAGTTAATGAAAACTTTAAGGCCTATGGAGTGGCAAGTCATCGTCATACACCTGAAATAGAGCAGCAATTAACCTTAGCTGCTAATGATGAAGTACTGGTGAATTTTACACCCCACCTTGTCCCTATGATTCGGGGAATTTTAACTACAATTTATACCGAATTAGCTCCAGGGGTCAAAGAAGATGATCTTCTTACTTGCTGGCAAGAGTATTATGCTGAAGAAGAATTCGTTCATATCCTGCCAGAAGGAATTTGGCCTCAAACCAAGTTTGCCTCTGGAAGCAATCATGTATTCCTACAGCTAAAAGTAGATCAGCGAACTAATAGAGCAATTATTGTCTCTGCTATTGATAACTTAATTAAAGGTGCATCAGGGCAAGCTGTACAAAATATGAATTTGCTTTGGGGCTTGCCAGAAAATATGGGCTTAGAGATGAGGGCCCTTTGGCCATAGAGTTCTGCTAAATTCAAATAAATCTGTTGGTTGACAAGTTAATGTATAACTGAAATACGGAGAAAAAGGTGTGAATTCATATGAAAAATACCTCTCAAGGACTTAATAATAAGGATTCTCAAGGGAAGTGGTCTTGGATCCAGGGAGGAGTCAATGCTCCTCAAGGATTTAAAGCCACAGGAGTTAAAGGGAAAATTAGATACTCGGATAAATACGATTTAGCCTTGATCTATTCAGAGGTAAAGGCTCAAGGTGCAGGGGTCTATACTCGAAATAAAGTCAAAGCTCACCCTCTTCTTTTGACAATGAAGCATTTAGAAAATGGTAGTGCACAAGCTATTGTAATTAACAGCGGTAACGCCAATGCCTGTGTAGGAGAAGCAGGCGATGAAGCAGCTTGGTTGATGGCTGAAAAAACTGCTCAGATGTTAGGGGTAGATCCAGAAGAAGTCTTAGTTGCTTCTACAGGAGTTATTGGGGAGAAAATGCCCCTTGACCGTGTAGAAAAGGGCATCGAAAAAGCTGCTACTCAACTTCTCCAGTCTAATGGAACTATGGAAGATGCTCATCTAGGGGCTTTAGCCATTATGACCACGGATACAGTTCCTAAAGAAGCTGCCTGTGAGCTAAGGATAGAAGAGGGAGTAGTGCGTCTAGGAGCTATGGCCAAGGGGTCAGGTATGATCCATCCTAATATGGGAACAATGCTAGGCTTTATTACCACTGATGCCATGATTCCTGCAGATGATCTTCAGGTCTTGCTCCGGGAGGCCGTGGAAGATAGCTTTAATATGGTTACTGTTGATGGAGATACTAGCACTAATGATATGGTTCTAGCTTTGGCCAATGGTCAAAGTGGAATCTCTTTAAATGAAGAGGACTGGCAGGAATTTCGCCAGATGTTTTTTGCGGTGTGTAAGAAACTTGCTCAAGATATTGCTCGAGATGGAGAAGGGGCTAGTAAGTTTATTCAGGTTCAGGTAGAGGGAGCGGGAAATATAGAGGATGCTAGGAAAATTGCCAAAAGTATCTGTGGCTCTAGTCTCGTCAAGACCGCAATTTTCGGTGAAGATGCTAACTGGGGTAGAATCCTAGCAGCTGCCGGCTATTCTGGAGCGGAATTTGATCCTGAAAAAGTAGATATATATTTAGGGTCAGTCCTAGTAGCTCGGGCAGGGCAAGGGGTGAATTTCTCAGAAGAAGAGGCTAAAAAAGCTCTGATGAATAAGGATATAAATATTCGAGTTGTCCTCAGAGAGGGAGAGGCTCAAGCCACTGCATGGGGCTGCGATTTGACCCATGAGTATGTAACTATCAATGGTTCCTATAGAACTTGAGGACCGATAGATATATTCGAACATACACTCGAACATACACCGACGGTTTTGGAGACCGTCGGTCAATTAGTAAATTACAGGAGGGAAAAGAATGACTCCTTTAGATAAAGGAATATCAACGGCTAATGTCTTAATCGAAGCCTTGCCTTATATTCAGAAGTTTGCAGGTAAGACCATAGTCATTAAATACGGTGGCCATGCTATGTTAGAGGAAAAGCTTAAAGAAAAAGTAATCCTAGATATATTGCTTTTGCACTCTGTAGGAATCCGGCCAGTGATTGTTCATGGAGGAGGACCAGAGATCAACTCCATGTTGCAAAAGGTGGGAAAATAAAGCCATTTTGTTCGGGGTTTGAGAGTTACTGATAAGGAAACTATGGAAATCGCCGCTATGGTTTTAGTGGGAAAACTCAATACAGAGATTGTTTCTCTCCTTAATCGTTTTGGAGGTAAAGCAGTAGGCCTTTCTGGCAAAGACGCTCAACTACTCCAAGCCGTTAAAAAGCCATTACAAATGGAAAACTCTCATGGGGAATTAGAAGATATCGATTTAGGTTATGTAGGGGAAATTACGGAAGTACGCCCCGGCATTATTCGTTCTTTATTAGACCAAGGTTATATCCCTGTCATTTCCCCTGTAGCTGGTGGGGAGGATTGGGAATCTTATAATATTAACGCCGACACTGCTGCTGGCGAAATAGCTAAAGCCCTTAAAGCAGATAAATTTCTTCTCTTAACAGATGTACCAGGAGTTTTGCGAGATGTGGAAGATCCTCATTCCCTCATCTCCGTTATTAAGGAAGAGGAGATTTCCGGTCTGATTGAAGAGGGAGTTATTAGTGGCGGTATGATACCGAAAGTGGAGTGTGCTCAGGAAGCTTTAGCAGGAGGAGTAGATAATGTTCATATCTTAGATGGGCGGATCCCTCATTCTATACTGTTAGAGCTTTTCACTGATGGGGG
>JAAZLD010000441.1 GCA_012799495.1 Desulfitobacterium sp.
CTTCTTATTATATTCTATTGGAGTAAAATGCCTCAGAGCATCTCTAGCATCTTGAGCTGTATATATAGGGGTTAATATTTCTTGATTAGCCCGAGCAAGTTTGCGATTTTTCCGTTCTACTTCCATTTCCTGAATATAGCCACTATCTGGAAGCATAACTGAACACAGCTTTACTGTTTCCGGTGTTGCATAAACCCTTCCCTGGAAACCGTGTTTAATAAGTTTTGGTATTAATCCCGTATGATCTGTATGAGCATGGGTTAGTATCACAGCATCTAGTTCTGTCGGATTGTATGGAAATCCACCATAGTTTAACTCCTTAAGTGCCTTAGATCCCTGAAACAATCCACAATCGATGAGAACCCGAGAATCCTGTGATTCTACTAAATAAGAAGAACCGGTGACAACTTGCGCTGCACCCCAAAAATGTAATTTCATAAAATTCTCCTCAATCTAATTTGATCTCCCTGCAAATTCATACCTTTAAGACTCTTGCTTTTATTAAGACCTGTAAACCGTTACCTACATAAGAACTGTATAAATGCTGCTCTGCAAACCGTAATATTTCAATCAAGCTACTTATTATATAGTTGTAACTTATTTGCTATTCTAATTGAACTAGTTTTAATTTGACTGCTTTTAAAGCCGCTTGAGTTCTGTCATCTACTTCTAGTTTACGAAATATACTTGATAAATGATTCTTAACAGTTTTTTCACTGATAAAAAGTGCTTGTCCAATTTCTCGATTAGATGAACCCCTCACTACATAAGTTAGAATCTGTAACTCTCGATCACTTAAGCCAAAGGTTTCCTTAGTTGGGGGTGGTTGGGTCAGCTGATCTAATAGTTTCCCTGTAACTGCTGGGGAAAGAATCGGTTGGCCTGCATAAACTTTGCGGATAGAATCCACTAAGGTTTCGGGTTCTACATCTTTTAGAAGATATCCAGCGACTCCTAACTGGAGAACTTGAAAGACCTTCTCATCGGAATCATCAACTGTTAAAACTAAGATACCTATATCTTCCCGTTCCTTACGAATGACTCGGCAAGCCTCAAGTCCATTGATACCGGGCATGTTTAAATCCATAAGGAGAATATCAAAGTCCATGGATCTTGCAACATTTATGGCGCCTTGTCCATCTCCTACTTCACACACGACTTCAATCCCTTCTTCAAATTCTAGTATTCTCCGTAAACCCTCTCTTAGGAGCGGATGATCGTCTGCAATGACAACTCTTATCAACCTAATGCCTCCTTCTGATCAATTGGAATAAAAAACTTAATTGTAGTTCCTTTTTCTAATACGGAATCTATATCTATTTTTCCATTGAGCATTTCGATTCTTTCCTTAACCCCGATTAAGCCATAATGCTCCCCTGGGTTTTCTAGTATCTTATTTAAATGAAAGCCTATTCCTCTATCCTTAATTACAAGAGAGATAATGTCTTCTTGAAATTCAATTTCTATCCCCGCCCAATCAGAGAGAGAATGCTTGGCTATGTTAGTCAGACACTCTTGCAAAGATCGAAATATTGAAACTTCAATAACAGGCAAGAGTTGTTTTTCCTCTCCTTTCACTAGGAGATCGCACTTAATTTTATAATTATCTTCAAAGCTTATTAAATATTTTTCCAATGAAGAAAGAAGTCCATTGCCATCAAATGCAATGGGTCTTAAATCAAAAATTATTCTACGGATATCCCGAAGGTTGGAACGAACCAAACCTTTTAGATCGGTTATTTCAGCCTGCACCTTACTTGTATCGATAGCTAAGAGCTTCTCAGCTATCTCTAACCGCAAAACAATGTTTGCAAGGTCTTGAGCAGGACCATCGTGAATTTCCCTGGCAACTCTCATACGTTCTTTCTCCTGGGCTATAATTACCTTAGCTCCAAGATTTTCCCTTGGGTTTTCTGTTTTTTCATCTTCTATGTCTATCTTTAAATATTCTAAAGCAATGCTAATTTGCATATTAGCC